>JBDTUL010000127.1:0-12711 GCA_040007735.1 Gammaproteobacteria bacterium
CGGTGGGCAACTCGGCGGAAATGTCCGCGAGCGCAGCGACGGCCGAGAATTCCTTGCGCAATCCGGCGACCCGCGCGGCCGCAGCGGGAGTCGGCTCGGCGAGCTGTGCGTTCAACTATCGGCTTCCAGTCAGAACCGGCGCCTCGGCCTCCGGAATGCGCACGGTAACCGGCATTCCCTGACGAAAGACATTGTCGACGTCCTTGGCCAGCACCCGGATGCGATAAACGAGATCGTCCCGCACCTGTTCGGTCTGCACACTCTTGGGCGTGAATTCCGCCTCAGGGGAGATGAAGCCCACCGTGCCGTCGTACGCATGGCCGGGCATAGAGTCGACTTCAATCTTCACCGGCATGCCGGGCTTGATGCGGCCCAGCCGCGGTTGCGCGACGTAGGCGCGGATCCAGACCGGATCGTCCAGCGCGACGGTGTAGACGGTTTGCCCGGCCTGCACGATGGCGCCGACTTCCCGGGCCCGGACAGAAACCACACCGGGAGTCGGCGTGACCAGCGTGGTGTCACCGAGTGCGGTGGTGGCCCTCATCAGGCGCGCCTGGGCGGCGGCGAGATTGGCCCGTTGCGCTTCGATGTCTTCGACGCGCGAGCCGCGTGTGACCATGGTCCATTGCTGGCGCGCCCCGGTGAGCTGCGCCTCGCTTTCGCGGACGCGGGCCTGCGCATCGTCCATCTGCTGACGAGTGACGGCGCCTTGCGGAAACAGCCCTTCGAGGCGCTGTAGCGTGACGCGCGCATTGGTGAGATCGGCTTCGCGCTGGCTAACGGTCGCGCGCGCCTGCCCGACTTCCTCGACCCGGTAGCCGCGTGTGGCCTTGTCGAACTGCGCCTGGGCCATGGCGACATCGGCCGTCGCCGCCGCGACGTCAGTCTGGAATGGAACGGCGTCCAGCCGGCCCAGCTGTGCACCCGCCTCGACCCGATCGCCTTCATTCACGTCGAGCTGTGAAATACGGCCGTTGACGCGAAATGCGAGCTCGACCTGGTGCACGTCCACGTTACCCCAGAGCGAGAACGCGGCGAGCGGGTCGGCGGCGGCGCGCTGGCGCCAGAAAGACCAGGCGCCCGCCCCGATCACGGCCGCGACCACCAATATCAGAAGAATTCGTCGACGATTCAATTGAAGCTCCGTCTCGCATGAAATGCATCCGCCATCATAACTTAGGGTCCGGAGTTTCCGGCGCACCACGGCCCCAGCGGTGGTGATGCAGGCGGTCATGCAACCGCTCGCGCTCCTCGGGCGTCATCTGCGCCCAGTGCTTGCCCATTCGGTGGCGCCAGTGGCCACCGCCGCCGTGACGGTGGAAGCCGCCGAACAGGAGCCGGCTCAGCACCAGAAGGCCCAGGGCCTGCCAGAAACTCACCGCCTTCACTCCCACGAACAGCGCCGGCATGAGCCAGTTCCACAGGCTCATCACCACGAAGCTCAGTACGCCCAGGGCAATGGGAGCGATCACTGCGATTTTCGCCACTTTGCCCAACCAGTGCCTTCTCATACCTGCATTCCTCATTTTTCGAACCACTCTTCGTAAACTTTTTGCAGCCGCTCGCGCAGTTGGAGCACGGCATAGCGCTTTCGCGACAGCAGTGTGTTCATACCTACGCCGGAAGCTGCGGACATCTCTTTGAAACTCACGCCTTCCAGCTCGTGCGCGACGAACACTTCACGTTGATCGCGCGGGAGCTCATCGATGGCTTGCGCCAGCTGCTCGAGCAACATCTGCCTGGCGAGCGCCGCGTCCGGGCCAGCGTCGACCGGCGGAAGCAGGTCCTCGAGTCCGGCGATCGGCTCGTTGTCGTCCTCGATCCACTGCGGCAGCTCGTCCGCGAGCGCCGTGGGTTTCCGGCGGCGAAACCGGTCGATGATCCGGTTCCGCGCCACCCGGAACAGCCAGGCGCTCACCTCTTCGAGCGGTTTCAGGCTGCGATACGCGGCGACCAGCTCGTAGAACACGTCCTGCAGAATGTCTTCGGCGTCGCCGTCGTTGAGCACCCGCCGGCGAATGAAGGCCCGCAGCCGGCCGCGCTCGCGTCGGATCGCCTCGGCGATCTGCTCATCCTGATCCGTAAGCATGCGTTGTTGGGCCGCCAGCGCGTTCATCCTGAAGGGTAGACGCTCCAGGACGGGCAATATTGTGCGTGCCACTTATTGTGCAGGGCACACTTCCGGGCGTAGTGTAGCTGCGCGAGCGAAGACGAAATAACGGGACACCAGATCCCGATCGCGAGATTCGAAGGAAATCATCGGCCGGCACTAGAGGGGGCGTGGCGATGTACGAATCGAGATCTGCCTGGATGGGCAGGCAGGGTATGGGTGTGGGCCGCCACTTTGCACAGGTGGCGGTGGCATCGGGGTTGCTGGTCCTGACGGCGCCGCCGGCGACGTACGCGGCCGACGCGGAAAGCAGCTCGCCGGTGCAGGAAGTCACGGTCACCGGCACACGCATCCGCCAGCAAACGGGCATGAACACACCAGTCCCCGTCACTACGCTTTCAACTTCGGCACTCGCGGATCTGAACCCAGCTAAAACTACGATGCGTATGGGCGCAGCTTTGCACTGGGGATGAATTTCCGGTGGTGAGCTGCCTGCGATTTGGCAGCGAAAGGTGGACACCTGCCGCAGCCTGCCGCCCTATATATAGAGTAGTCGGGCAGGCATATGTAAAATCAATGGCTTGCAACGACGCTCGGGTCGCTGGGCGTTCCTCGCCGAAACCGCGCCCGCGTCGTTCGCGCCCTTCCGGCAAATGGCATTAGAATAACTGCCATATTGCACCCGAGGATTCGTCCGTGTCCCCGAATGTCATCAACGTACTTGGCGGCTCACAAGTGTTCGGTGTCCGCGCCGGGCCCGTCGACCTGCTCCACGAAGTAGAGCGAGGCCTCCCGAGGCGCGCGTACGAAGCTGTCTCCGAAGCGCTGGAGCTCACTCCTGACGAGGAAGATCGTCTGCTCCAAGTAAGTTTGCGCACGCGCGCCCGCTGGAAGGGCCGTGTCCGCCTCGATACAGCGACTTCGGATCGTCTGGTACGACTGGCGCGCATCATGGCGCTCGCTGTGGCGGTGCTCGAAAGTCGCAAGAACGCGGTAGGCTGGCTCCGTGAACCCAGCGAAGCGCTGGGAGGCCGCTCACCCTTGGCGGCCATTGTCAGCGACCCCGGTGCCGAGAAAGTATCCAACATGCTCTATCAGATGGAGCATGGGGTTTATGCGTGACCCTGACGGTCTTTCGCCTCGGTAAGCTTGCTTGCCGGGCGCAGCTGTTCAGTGGCCAGGGAGGGTTATACGCAAGCGGTCGGTGGACCCCGCGAGGCTTGCCCGTTGTCTATACGTCGGCCAGTATTTCCCTGGCTGTTCTCGAGTACACCGTCAGCTACCGTCGCCGCGGCTGGGTTCCTGCAACGGTAGTTGGGAGCGCCACAATTCCTGCGAGCGTCAGTGTCGCCATTGTTTCGCCCGCCAGTCTGCCGGCAAACTGGTTCGCCGCCGATCCACCACCACAATTGCAGAAAATTGGCGGCGGCTGGCTGGAGCGCGGCGACAGTGCGGTATTGAAGGTGCCTTCGGCGATCGTGAACGAAGAGTGGAACTACCTGCTAAATCCGCTCCATGCGGACTTCAGGAAGCTCAGGTTCGGTGCGCCGCAGGTGTTCAGTTTCGATCGCCGGGTGGCGCGGTCGAAGAAGAAATAGCCGCCGCCCCGCGAGGCGAACCGCGGCCTCGCGGCTCAGCGCGCCTCGATCTTCCCCGCCAGCATCTTCGCCACTGCGGCGCGGCGGCTCGAGACTTCGAGCTTCGAGAAGATCTTTTTCAGGTGGAACTTCACGGTGTGATCGGTGATGCCCATGCGGCGGGCGATGACTTTGTTGGAGAGGCCCTCGGCGAGATGACCCACGATCTCGCGCTCGCGCGGGTTCAACTCGTCGCCGTCCGCGCGCACCATCGAGCTGCCAATGGCGCGTCGGATCAACTCGAGATGGCGGCGCGCATAGGCATCGATGCTCTGTGTCAGTAACGCCTCGATCAGCGGAATGAGCGGCGCGCCCTCTTCCGCAAACGGCGCTACGAAAGCTTCGGGATACGCCAGCAGCACAGCCTTCAGCAGACTCGCGGTCGCCAGCTCGGGGCTGGCGGACGCATCCTGTGCCAGCGCGCAAAAGACGAGACCTTTGATTTCGGTGCGCAGCCGGCCACCGCTTTGCCCCGCTCGTGCCAACCGGCGCGCCAATACGAGCGCTTCGCCCGAGCGCCGCTGGGCAATTCGTAGACGAATCACGGCTTGTAACGCGGCATCGCGCTCGCGCCAACCGCGGACGTCCGCCACGCTGGTTTCACCGTTCACGCACGCCTCGAGCGCCACGGCTGCGGCGAGCTTCTCTGCGCCCGCGAGATCTCCGCTGCGCGCGCGATACTCGATTTCGAGCATCGTCATGAAATCCGGTAGCGCCTCGATGCCAGTGCGCTGAGAACGCGTGCGCGCGTCTTCGAGAAACCCGAACACAGCGTCCGCTCCTTCGCGAATGAACAGGCGCGTCGCCAGGCCCGGATAAACGATAGCGTATTGATCGAACCAGGACTCGGCGATGCTGTGCTCCGCGAGACTGTTCTTCATGGCCTCGACCGCACCATCGCTGAATTCCTGCTCATAGCGAACCGCGGCCAGGATCAGCTTCAGCAGCGTAGGCGTGCTGACATCGTCCGGCATCTCGAAGTCCGGCTGTTTCTGATAGCTGGAAATGAGCTCGAGCGAGTGGCGAAGCCTGCCCCGCGCAATCAACACCAGCACCTCATGCCCGACAATCTGAGTGTGGCCGTAGCGTGACAGCTCCACAGTGCCGTAGATGCTCCGTGCGCGCACGATCGCGGCGTCCGCCGCATCGAAGTCGCCGCGCACCTGATGCACGAGCATCATCACGATCTCGCCGGCGCCCCA
Source organism: Gammaproteobacteria bacterium (assembly GCA_040007735.1). Classification (GTDB taxonomy): domain Bacteria; phylum Pseudomonadota; class Gammaproteobacteria; order Steroidobacterales; family Steroidobacteraceae; genus JADGHX01. Next base: position 4,950 of record JBDTUL010000127.1, read on the forward strand.
GATGGTGGCATCTTCAGCCGCAGCGCCGATGACGATGTCGTAGAGCGCCTCCACTCGCGTCGACATCCGCGAAAGCTGGCAGAAGAAAATGAGATTGATGAGGTTTCCCTCGAGGATGAGCCAGTCCGCCTGGCCATCGGGATCCACAGTGAACCCTTGCGTCGCCTCTCGGATGCGCTCCAGCATCGAGCGCCCTTTCGCGAAGAGCCCGGCCTTGAAGTGGGCGATGGCCGCCATGATCTGCAGCCGCGGATGGCGCGCACACACCTCTTCAGGCAACTCCCGCAGGATCGCGCGGAGCATCGCGGCGCCATCGGCCACCAGAATGTGCACGGGCCGCAGCGCCCGAATCACGCGCTCGACAGAGCCGGCATCGCGGGATTCCAGCGCCGTGCGAATGGCCTCCGGAAATCGATGCTGTTCCAGAAACCAGCGCGAGGCATTGATCGCGAGCCGGCTACGCCGGGCAACATCCTGGCTCAATGTCTGACGCAAATGCTCGAGCAGCAGCGGGTGCAGGCGGTAAGTGGTGCTGCCATGTTCCTGGCCAGTCCACATCAACGACGAGATGCTACGAGCGATGATGTGCAGCAGGCGCGCGCTGTCGTTTCGTTCTCGCATGGCGTCGACCAGCTCGGCAGACGCCTCATCCCGATCCGCAATGTCGACCAGCAATTCGAACTGTTCGCCCGGCAAGCTGGAGAAGAGCTGCTCGGCGAGATAGTTGTGCACCTCGGCCACATGGCCGCCAAAGGTTGCGCGCGCATCTCGCGCCAGGTGGCGCTCGCGCCAAAGGCGATAGAGTTCAGCAGTAACCGGCCAGCCCTGAGTGCGGGTGGCGATCTCTTTCACCTCTGAGGAATCCGCATCGAGGTCCAGCATCCACGCCAGCTCATCGCGCCGGAGTTTCAGCTGATAGCTGTCGATGAGCCGCAGCTTTCCCTCCAGTTCCAACGCCGAAACCGGCAGCGCGGGCAGCGCACGTGAGGCAACCACGAAATGCACGGAAGCGGGCGCCGCCTCGATCAGAGAAGCCATCACCGCCGTGATGGCCGGTTCATTCACGCGCTCGAAGTCATCAATGATCAGGATCAGAGACTGACCCGCCAGCTCAAGGCCGAGCAGGATGTCATCGACCGAGAGGTCGTCGCGAATCTTGCCGTCTAGAAACGGCGGATGCTCGCCCATGTCGATGCCGGCCTCGACCATCGCCCCACCCACCATGGCGAGAAACGCGGACGGGTCGCGGTCGGACTGCGAAGCAGAATAGTAAGCAACCGGGATCTGTTGCTGCTCGAGCCGCTCGCACCACTGCGCGAGAAGTGTGGTCTTGCCGTAGCCCGCCGGAGCAACGATGAGCGTTACGCGAGTCTGCAGCGTCTCATCGAGGCTGCTCAGCAGTTCCCGCCGCTCGCACAGCCGCCCGCCGCGCCGGGGCGGCATGAGGCGGCTGCTGTTGCCGCGGGACGGGCGGTCGATGACCCTGGGGCGTTTCACGATCATATCGCCCCATGATGATACGCCTTAAAATCGGGCCGTTGCCTCCAGCCCGAAGCGGACGCCCTGCGAGATATAGGCAAAGTTGAAGCCACCCGGGGCGCCCACGAACAGGTTGTCGAAATACAGCGTGTCGTAGCGCTTGTTGAAGACATTGTCTCCATAGGCACGCAGCTCCCAGCGCTCGTTACGCACGCCCGCGCTCAGGTTCACCTGAGTATAAGGCGCACGCTCGACGCGATTGTCGGGCTCCCAGAAAAGCCGGCCCTTGCGCTCGACGTCGATGCGGCCCACGCCGCTCAGCGCACCGCTGATCGCATGCGTGTACTGCGCGCTGCCGTTGAGCGTGTACTTGGAAACCAGCGGCACATCGTTGCCGACGTAGCTCGATGGGTCGAACGCCGAGCCGGTGAGCGAATCGCCGAATTTCTGGATCTGCCCATCGGTATAGGCAAACCCAGCGCCGAGGTCGAGCCCTTCCACCGGGCGCGCCTGCACTTCCAGCTCGAAGCCACGAATGCGGGTCTTGTCCACCGAGAAGTTATCCTGGCTCACGCCGGCGCTCGAGACAGATACCAGGCTCAACTGCTGATTCTTGTAGTCCGTGTGATAAGCCGCAGCGGAAACAAACAGACGCCGATCGAACAGATCGAACTTCGCGCCCACCTCATAGCTGGTGGTGGTCTCGGCATCGAACGCCTGGACGACCGCCGCGTTGGTGCCACTATTGAATCCACCGGGCCGGAAGCCTCGCGCAAGTGTCGCGTAGACGTTGGCCGAAGGCGTTATCGAGTAGCGAACCGAGGCTTTGGGCTGGAATTCCTTGAACGTGCGCTCCTGCTTCAACGGAACGAGCGGACCGCCCGGCGTGAACCCTGTCGTCAGGCTCTTGCGTGGGTCGCTGTCGTAGCGCCCGCCCAGCGTGAATTGCAGAGCATCCGTCATTTCCCACTCGGCCTGGCCGAACACAGCGTAGGAATCCAGATCCTGCTTCTGCAGGGTCTGCGAGAACGGCACGTAGACGGCGTGGCTCGGATCGAGGTCTCCGCTCAGCAGCGACAGGTTGAAAAAAACGGGGTCGATGTTGTAATCGCGGTTGGTGTTCAGCGCATAGCCGCCCACGACCCAGTGAAGCCGGCCCTTGTCTTTCGAGGCCAAGCGGATCTCTTCGGACGCCGCATGGATGAAATTATTGAGGTTGCCGTAGACGAACGGAATGTAGGAGACATCCAGGTCCTGCGTCTCGCGCTCTTTGACGACCTGATAAGCCGTCACGGACGTAATGGTCGCAAAGCCGAGGTCATAGTCCAGCTTCGCCGACACGTCTTTATAGTGTTGGCGGTTGCGCGGCAGATCCGGCGAGCTCTGGCTGGGCTTGCCGATGACGATGTTCTGGTTCACCCCATCCGCCGTCACACCCGGCACACCGGACCCTGCACTGAGAGTCACTGGCACCAGCGGTGCACCACCATAGAACGTATAGCCGATGCTCGCACCGATCTGAGCAGTGAACGCATCGGTGAGTTGGAATGTAAGGTCGCCTCTGAGCGCATCGCGCGACTCGCGGCTGGCCGTTCGATTCGGATAGAACGCATAGCGCGTGTCGCCAGCATCGTCGCTCTTGTAGCCGGAGAGCCGGAACAGAATACGGTCTTCGACAATGGGGCCGCTGACCGCCGCAATGAATTGCTTCGAATCGCGATTGCCGAAACCCGCCGTGAGGCGGCCAACGAAATCGTTGGTGGCCTGCTGGGTGCTGACGAGCACCGCGCCGCCGATGGCATTCTGGCCATACAACGAGCCCTGCGGTCCCTTCAGCACTTCGATCTGTTGCACGTCGAAGAGTGCTTTGCCGAAGCTGTTCGCGTACGGCAGCGTCACACCGTCTACCACCATGGCGACCGGAGCATCGCCCTGGTTCGTCTGGGTGACGCCGCGAATGCTCATGCGGAAGATGCCGGGGGATTCGCCCCCGTGTATTTCGAACCCCGGCGTCATCGCCACGACGTCGTCGATCTTGCGAATGCGCGCGTCTTCGATCTGTGCGGCCGTGAGCACCGTCACCGACTCGGGAATCTTCGACAGTGACTCTTCACGCCGTCGCGAAGTGACGATGATTTCCTCGAGCCCCTCCGAGGCGCCCGCGCGCTCGGCAGATTGCGCTGTGCCGGACGCCTGCGAATCGGCGGGGGCGCCGGCCGCGCGTGCCTGTGGCAGCAACGCGGTCAATGCACCACAAAGCATCAAGGTCTTGAAGCGGAACGCGAAGCGGCGCTCGTCGTAACTCATGCCCTTCCCCGTCTGTATTAGTTTATGAAGCCGAAAATATGGTGGCTGATACATTGCCACTGGCCGCTGGCGTTGCGGCGCCAGCCCGAGCCATAGGCGAGCCGCGCACCGTTCATGGTGGCGGCCATTTCTTCCGGGCTCGGCATGCCGGGCCCGAGATCACCTGAAAATTCTTCATGCACCTCGGCGAAGGCGAGCGAGGTGGCGATGTCCCCCAGCTGCCGCACCGTGATGCCGAGAAAACGGATCGAGCAACTCTTGATCTTGCGGTCGAGCTCGATGAAACGTGCCTTGTCCATGCGGCCGCCGGCGAACTTCGGGTCGACCGTGAACTGGAATTCGGGTGCGAGAATGTCTTCGAGCTGATCGACATCGCCGGCCATCAGCGCGTTGGTCCAGCGCTCGAGCTGTTCCACCACGCCTTCACAACCTTCCTGAATGTCTCGCATCAACAGTTCTCCGCGGCTCGTCCGAATTCGAGACTACTGTAGGGTGCTGCGGCCCCCAGGTGGGTCGCAGCGACGGCTAGTCGCCGACGGAATACGGATAGCGACGGGCGCATCCCACTCCTCCTGAAGACCGTGGTAACTACCCAACACTCGTCTTGAGGGCCGGTGCCGGAGTGCCTAGGCTGTCATTCAGTCATGGGTTCGAGGAGCGCTGAGATGGTGGACCACCGGGTCGCGGTATTCGATTCCGTCGACGACATCGCCGACATCATGCTGTCCACCGCACCGCGTCCGGAACCGGGCGCCGCGCAGGTGCGCTTCAAAGTGGCGGCCTTTGCGCTCAACCAGGCCGACCTGCTGCTCACGCAAGGGCGCCACTACGTAAAGGCCAACCTTCCCATTCGGCTGGGATATGAGGGGTGCGGCACCGTCGACGCAGTCGGCGAAGGCGTCACGCGCTTCAAGGTGGGAGACCGCGTCGCGTGCATCCCTAACATCGACGGGCCCTATTCAACGGCTGGGGAGTACGCGCTGGCGAACGAGCGTTTCCTGGTGCCGTGGCCTGAGGGTTGGTCAGCGCCGCAGGCTGCCGGCGTATGGATGCAATATCTCACTCCCTATTTTCCCTTCGTAGAGCTGTTTCCGATCAAGCGGGGCGACTGGGTACTGATCACTGCGGCGAGCGGCGGCACGGGCCTCGGCTCGGTGCGCCTCGCAAAACTCTGCGGTGCACGCGTCATCGCTACCACCAGATCGGAGCACAAGGTTGCGACATTAAAAGAGAATGGCGCGGAAGTGGTTCTGGCAACCGAGCGCGAGGATCTTGCGGCCGCGATCCTGCAAACCACCGAGGGCAAAGGCGTTCGCCTGATCGACGACACGTTGTGCGGGCCGTATGTGCCAAGGCTCGCCGAGACACTTGCCGACCGGGGCATCATGTTCATCCACGGCGCGCTAGCCGGTGACAACACACTCTCTCTACCGGTGCTGTCGCTGGTTCACCGGGCTGCCGGCCTCTATGGCTACTCGCTGATCAACGAGCTGCGCCGGCCCGGCGCGCTCGAGCGGGCGCGCGATTTCATCCTCGCCGCGCTCGCGAGCGGTGACCTGCCGCTGCCGCATATCGATCAGGTCTTCCCCTTCACAGAGGTCCGTGCGGCCTACGACCGAATGCGCGCAGGCCGGCAGACGGGGAAAATCATCGTCAGCCTGGAGCGATGAAGACCCGCACTCTGCTGCGGCTCGCGTGCGTCAATGCGCTCGGGTTTTCGGCATCGACGATACTGCCACTCTGGCTAGCGGGAATCGCCGGCCAGTTCGGCATGCCGCCGTGGTTCACGGGCGCAGCCGTGGTGGCGCAGCTCGGCGGAGCGGCGGCTTTCAATCTCGCAACGCCTTTCCTGTTTCGCGGCGTGCGGCTGCTGCTTCTGGCGCGCGTCTCATTCATCGTGGCGGCGGCTGCTTATCTCACGGCCGTCACTCACTCGCCCGCGCTCTTCCTCGCGGCATGCCTCGTCTGCGGCTGCGCCTTGGGTGCCGTGCTGAACGTCACCAATCGGCTCATGGGCGCCGTCGAGCACGTCCAGAAGGGCTACGCCATCTTCGTCATGATGGAAATCTGCGTCGCCATGGTGCTGTTCCTGGGCAGTGCCGCGCTGGTTGCGCGCTTCGGGCTGCTCGCAGTGTTCCCGGCCGTCAGCCTCAGCGCGGTATTAGGGTGTGTACTGCTTTTGAGACTGCCCCTCGACCCGTCGATGCCCACGGCGATCAGCCGCTCTGGGGATGCGCCCGGAAGCGCTCGCGCCGTGCTGGCCCTCGCCTCGTTTGCCTTGTTCTTCATCGGGCAGGCGACGCTCAACTCGTTCATGCCGACCATCGGGCAGGCCGCGGGCATCAGCGCGGTACACGCGAATCAGTTGATCGGGCTGGGCATGCCCGCGGGGTTCGTCGGGGCGATCCTGGCGCGGGTCATCGGCGAGCGCGTGAGGCCCATCGTTCCGGTCGCCATCGTCGTGGTGCTGCTGGCGGCCATCGCGCCGCCGCTGGCGGCGACGCCGGGGGTGGTCATTTTCATCGTCGGTGTGGTTGCGCTGGCGATCTCAACGCTCTTCTCGCTGCCCTATTTCTTCGCTCAGCTCGGCACGTACGACCGCAGCGGGCGCTACACCGCGTTTGGCCCGGCCATGATGCTGGTTGGCCTCGCCGTGGGGCCGAGCAGCGCCGTGATGCTGAATGCGAGTTTTGGCCTGCCCGCAGTGGGTCTTTTCTCCGCCGCCCTGCTGGTGCTCGGCGGCCTCGGCTTCGCGTTTGCCGCGCGGAAAGGCTGAGGCGGAGCCGGAACTACCCGTCTTGATGCGCCGACTATCCGGCGCGGCGGCCTGCCCGCGCGGCCTTCCGTTCTAGTCTTCCGGTGGAAACAATCCAGCAGGACCCTTCCCATGGATAAAAGCCACCTCGGCCCGACCGCGTCCAACAGCTATGTAGTGGGCGCTGAATCCGTCGACATGACCCGGGCGCACGTGCCCGTGCGCAGGGCCGAACTAAAAGCCCAGCCCCAGAGTATCGCCATCGACCTCAACCGAACCGCAGTGGTGGTCGTCGACATGCAGAACGACTTCTGCGCGCCCGGCGGGTGGTTCGATTCACTGGGCGTTCCCGTCGCGGCCATCCACCCGATTTATCCACGTATCAAGGCGGTCACGGACTCCGCGCGCGCGCTGAACGTTCCCGTCATCTGGTTGGGTTTCGGCACACGGCCCGATCGAGCGAACCTCGCGCCGATCACCCGCTATCCCTTTGCTCGCGTAGGTGGCGGCGTCGGTCTCGGCGACAGCATCACGGGTCGCGGGCGTTCCGAGCCACACAACATTCTAGAGAAGGGAAGCTGGGGCGCCGAGGTAGTCCCTGAGCTGGGCGCGCGGCCCACCGACATTCACGTGGACAAGCATCGCATCAGTGGCTTCTGGGATACGCCGCTCGACTCGATCCTTCGCCAACACGACATCAAGACCGTCGCGTTCCTCGGCGTGAATTCGGACGAATGCGTGTTCGCCACCTTGATCGACGGCAGCTTCCACGGCTACGACACCATCATGATCGAAGATGGCTGCGCCACCAGTTCCCCTGCAAGTTGCCACGAGGCCGCGCTTTATCAAGTGCGCTTCTGTTTCGGTTTCACCGTGACGTCGCAGGACTGGACGTCAGCCCTGAAGAGCGTGTGATCTCATGAACGCCACGCCGCCTGACTCCGCAGCGCCAACGGCCGCCACGCGTGAGAATCGGCGTAGCTACTGCCGCTTCTGCGGCAGCTATTGCGCGATTGTCGCGGTGGTCGAAGACAACCAGATTCTGGAAGTCATGGGAGATCGCGACGACCCGATCTCGCGCGGGTATCTGTGCCCGAAGGGTCGCGCTCTCGGGCGCTTTCACCATCATCCGCAGCGGCTCGATCACCCGAGAATCAAGCGGGATGGCGGGATGGCCGAGGTGAGTTGGGATACCGCTCTTCATGACCTGAGCGGGAAGCT
>JBDTUL010000128.1:0-12687 GCA_040007735.1 Gammaproteobacteria bacterium
GCGATCAGCTCGTTCAGCTTGCGCGCGGCACTGTGCTCTATGAGTCCGGCATCACACAGCAGCACATCTATTTCCCAACTGACTCAGTCGCCTCGCTACAGCAGATGCTGGCGGACGGTTCTTCGACGGAGGTCTCTATCGTGGGAAACGAGGGAGCGACTGGTTTCGCGCTCTTCATGGGCGGTGAGACCACCACGATCCGAGCCGTAGTACAGAGCGCGGGCTGCGCGTATCGGCTCGCAGGTGCTTCTCTGAAGGAGGAGTTCGAACGCCACGGCGAGCTGCTGCTCATCCTGCTTCGCCACACGCAGGCCTTGATCACAGAGGTCTCTCAGAGTGCGGTATGCAGTCGGCATCACACGATCGACCAGCAACTGTGCCGCAGACTGCTACGCTTGCTAGACCGGTCGCTTTCGCCCAACTTGATCCTCACCCAGGCACTCATCGCCAACATGCTCGGCGTTCGCCGCGAAGGCGTTAGCGAAGCTGCGAGCGGGCTCCAACGCATCGGAGCGATTCGCTGCAGGCGCGGGCAGATTACGATTCTGGACCGGCGACGGCTGGAAGAGTTGTCTTGCGAGTGCTACGGGGTGGTGAAGAAAGAAACTAGCCGCCTGCTCGCTGCCACCGGCGACAAGATCGCAATCAGATTGCACACCGAGCCACGTTCGCTGAATGCGGGACCCTCCATGGATGACGCAGATCGCACACAACGTCATCAACGTGAAGGGCTTTATTCGCAGCAAGTGATTACTGATTCCCGACTGGGATAGCAAGCACCCGGCGCGAACGGCTCGATATCTGCAGATGCCAGTGCTTTTTCGCGACGTGCCAGCTCCACTAGAAGAATCGGCAACGCCGTCGCGTCGACTTGGATTCCGTTCCAATAGGCAGCGATTGAGCGTTCGAAACTCGTCTGTTGCGATCGGCGCATTGCGCTCGAATGCCAGATCGGTGATCCGGAACTGCGTGGCCGAAGTCTCGGCGGAAGCAACCCCCAAAGCCTGAAGACCTGCAGCCCTCTCTCGCGGCGCTCACTCGTTGACGCCGCGAAACACCTCGGCAACCACCGTTCTATCCTTCTCATCAAATCTGAGATTTTCCGAAACCCGCTTGATCTTCATCACTTCGCATAGCGATCTGACTATTCCGGACTCTTCCACACGCCAATCGCTGCGTAGCCAGCATTTCGCAATGGTCAGGATCACACAGGCCGCCGGCCTGCTTCAGTCAGGCAACCTGATCCGCTACCGGCGGCCACATCACCATCCTCGATCCGAAGGCTCTCGAACGTTCTGCGTGCCCCTGTCATGCAGCAGGTCAGGCTCTCACGGCACGCATCATGCCCTCGCCGTATCGAGGAGCACCGACCCGATGTGCTCAGCGTCCAGCCGGACCGCGACGCCGTCGAAACTCGCTACCCGACGCGCGGCGTTCTGGACAGCGCGGGCGTCGCCTCGATTGCATTTTTCCATCACTCGCTCTGAGCTTCCGGGTCGTCTGGAACGGGGTCCGTATGGTGCCTGCGCGTATCCCGCCGGCGCCCGACATCACTCTCGATCGATCTGGCCATTTTCCCGGCGGCACCTTCCACTGCCAGAATCACGGTGCCTGCCAGGTGGCTCACCGCAATGGGCTTGCGAGCCTCGAGGCGCGCTTCCAGCAAGCAGCGCTTGTCATCCTGACCACCCTTGTTGGCGTTCTCGTCGCTCAGATGCATCTCCACTCTCGTGATGTGCTCTTCGAATCGACTCAAGGCGCCTGCCACAATCCCGCGAAGCTGAGCCGCCTCCGATTCATGAACTTTCAGGTTGTGGTCGGTATTGATCTGAACTTGCATGCTGTACTCCGAGATTTCGTTCGCGCTCCGATCTCGTCGATTTCAAGGCGCCAAACCGATGATGGAGAGGCTAACACCTTCGGCGCAAAGAGACCGAGACTAGCAGGAGCCTCCCGATGCAAAGACCAATCAAAGAGCCGACGAGCTGTGCGCCGATGAAGGCCCGGGGCATCGACGGGACGAATGCCCGAGAACGTATTCGTCATGGCACGCACCAGCGTGATCGCGGGATTCGCGAACGATGTCGATGCCGTGAACCAGTAGGCGGCGCCAATCCGCCCCGCCACGCGCCGCGTGGCAACCTCGCAATGGCCGAGCTCATAACGACGGGAAGCAGGCCGCTCGTTGCAATGACCTCGGAGAGCCATTGGGCAGCGCCGGCTCGTATGTGCGTCGACGCCTGCACAAGAGCCCGCCTCGGCCTGCTGCACGCCGAGGCCTGCAATCACCGAGAGCAGGCATGCACCGAAGGCAAGCTGACCTCGAAACCGGCGATGGCCTTTAACCTTCACGATCGGGCGATGCGAGCTACATGAATAGAACGTCTGCACCTCAGTTAAAGCGCGTGCGTGGCACTGAGTTCCAGAAACACGGGCAAGCGAGGGCCGTAACGTTTCACAAGTATGGGCCGCGAAAGGCGCCATCAAGCGAGTGAAGTTTCGCGCAACGTGCGAGGTGGGCGTGTTGTCTTGTTTACGGCGCGACTCGGAGTACTGTTGAGCGCTGACAGGGGAAAGTAAGCCGAGGGCGTCATGACGTATCAGAAACTGCTCGCCGGGTTTGCCGCACTATTGATTCTCACTACCATCATCACGGGCTGTTCTTCTTCCGATAAGAAACTCCCGGGAACCGTAACGGGCGCGCTTGCAGCGGCTTTTACGAGAGGCGATGTGGATGGTTGCGTGGATGTTTACACCGATGACGCAGAGATCATCGCTCCCAATGCTCCGGTGATTCGGGGCAAGCAGGCCATTAAGGCCTTTTACATGGACCAGGTGACGCACGACATCCTGTTCGACACCGACTCCGCACTCAGCATCGTGCGGGACGATCTCGCGGTTGACCAAGGCACCTACCGCGTCAGAAACGTGCGGCTCGGCAAAGATGTCGAGTATGGCGAGTATCTCAACATCTGGCGGCGGGCGAATGGCCAGTGGCGGGCATTGCGAAGCATGTACACGGTGACGATGGCGCAGCAGGTCGGTGTATCTGTCGGGCCAGAGGAGGACTCCAGCGTGGCACCCACGTCGCCCGTTCCGGCGCATCGGCGCTAACGACGGTCGGTGTTCCCGAGCTAAGTAGCGGTATCGCATTGTCAACCATCCCAGCTCATGAGGCGGGATCGCCGCTGCGCCCTCACCGCGGAGCGCCGATCGCAGAGATATCCTCAACAGCTGGCCGGCGCGACAACCGAGTCAAGGGCCTGCCCGACCCAGCGGAGCGCTGACCGACCCGCCAAATGGTTTTCGTCGCTTCAATCCGTGAGGGCGTCACCATTCCCGCCGCTCATGCGAGATTCGACGAAGGGGCGGCCCTTTCATCGGTGGGCTGCGACGCCGACGCGAACTTCGTGCGCCGGGTCTTGAACGTCGGTATTCCGCGCACTTGCCAACGCACTTCGCGCAGCAACCGATGCTTCGATAGCGCGGACCCGTGCGTCGTCGTACTCGCCCTCATCTGATGCGATGACCGCGGACCGAAACTTACTTCGAGCCTCATCCATCTTGAGAGGTGCGACGGTCTGGGCGTTTTGTCGCGCAGCCTGATCGATCAGAGCGCGAGCCTGCGCTATTTCCGCCGCGGGTCGAGGCCCCGCCACGCAACCCGCCAAAATTACCCACGTCGCCCCTGCGAGCAGTGATTTGAGACCGGCGAGCACTCTGCCCCCGGTCACAGGGCCGACTGCCTTCCGCTCCTGCCCTCAGCTTGCGCTGAGACATCAGCGGACGACGGCCTTGCCTCCAGCCAATTCAATCGCGCGTCCTGCGGGCTCATCGCCGGTTCGTCATGACCAAACGTGTGGCTCGATAACGGTGAATTGGGATGCTGCATTTCGCTGTTGTGGTCGCGCGTGCAGCCCGACACAACCCCGACCGCGGCGACTGCCAAAACCATCGAGATAGCTTTGTGAGCCATGAATCCTCCGGGATGTTTTTGTCCCGATATAGCTATTGGACTCCGCAAAGGCCAGCTCGTTCCTTGCGCTAACAGAAGCATTCGGACCAATATATCCATGCACTTATGCGGAGCCGCATTGGTCGCCACCGCCGCTTGCGAACGGCGCAACTTCTCGCGTGCGAGGTTGAGATCGGCGGAGCAAACTGTTGCGCGCGATTGCGCTCGGCCTGCTCGACCAGAGTCTGCGCACGCGCGTATTCCGGAGTTGCGCGCGGCTTGCTGCTGGCGCAGCCGGCACTCAGGGCAACGCTTACCATCACTAACATCGGCAGCATCCGTAAACCTGGTATGTGTGAACTCCTCTGGCATCTTTTGGATCGAGTCGGGATCTCTTGCAAAGATGTTAAACGGACAAAAGGGCCGCAAATCACCGGGGCCTTGGTACGCTAGCGAACAGACGTAGCGGCGTTAGATATCAACACTGGTCGCATGACGTCGAACACGCGCGCGGCTGAGCGGTGCTCGCAACGCTCGGTCAGCGCTGACGATCGCAAGCCCGCTCCCCTCGACGTCTATTGCGTCATTCATACGAGCGGCAGCCCCGAAGCGCGACGTCACCGCGTGTGCTACGCTTTATATGAAGCGCGCCGGCAAGCGCAAACGGATCTGGAGCACAGGCCACTCGGCCCGCGCGATTCGCTCAGCGTCTGGAAGTTTAGGACCTTCGTCGAACCTGCACGGTGGCGCTATGACGTGGTGCTGTCTGATGGAACGATCCTCTTGCCGCGAGGGGCACGGAAATAGCGGGAGGGCCGTAGCGAAAAAACTGCAAAAGCATAGGAGACTTTCCGATGAACAGACTTTGTCGAGTTGGCATGATGGGTGCGGGTTCAGCCGTATTGCTGATGATGTGGAGTTGCGGCAAGTCTCCGGCCCCTCAGACCGAGATGGCTGCGCCTCCTGCCCCGCCGACCGCCGCGGAAACACCTGCACCGCCGAACCCGGAGGAGCAGCTGAAGACTGCGTTGAATGAGCTCGGTGTCACGCAAACCGGGCACGGCTCGGTGCTGGCGTTGTCGAGCGCGCGTTTCAAACCAGGGCAAACGCAGTTCGAACCCGAGGACACCTCGCGTATCGATCGGGTGGCGGAACTCATGAAGAGCCGACCGGATCTCCACGTGCGAGTGCAATCCTTCACAGACAGCCGCGGCGGAGCCGCGCACAACAAAAAGATCTCGCAGCAGCGCGCGGATGCCGTACAGCACGCGCTGATCGAGCGCGGCGTCGCTGCCGAGCGGATCGCCTCGGAAGGGCGCGGCGAGACCCAGCCCATCGCGAGCAATGACACGGCGAGCGGGCGTGAACAGAATCGGCGCGTCGAGATTCTCTTTTCCGATGCGCAAGGCCGTTTTGCGGCTGCAACTGATTCGCCGCCGATCGGCTGATGTTCAACGGTTCCTTCGCAAAGGAGCGAAGACAGGCCAGTGCTCAATTGACAATACGCCAGGCGCTTGCAAAGCAAGCCGTGAGACCCACACCCGGCGGCTGAGCGAGGTGTCGATATGAAGGGTGGATTCAGCTATCTGCGGAAAATCCGTGCGCGTAAACGCGGTCAACCTCGAATCGCCAAAGGCCGGCGAACAGCCGGCGCCGGCGGCTTCGACACAGGCGTCTCAGGCCGCTTGAGTACAGCCGAGCCCGACGAATTTGCCCCGTGGTTGCAAGGTGGTATCGGCGTGCAAGGGGCGGTCGATGAAGGGGCTGCCAGCCACCTTTTACCGGGCGAGTCCCGACTGTTGGCGAATACGTGCCTGCACGTATCGGGGAGCCATCACAACACGCTTACGCGAACGCGCGACGAGCCGCACGCCCTCGTTGCTCAACGGACTCGGACAACGGTGTCACCGGAGGCGAGCACAGACAACGCGGTTCTCCGACTGGAATCACCCGAACTGCCGTGGGTCACGGGCGCGCTCTCTCCGGTCATCTCGTCACGCACTCTGCAATACCACTTCAGTCATCATCACACGGCGTATGTCGCCGCGGCGAATACGCTGCTCGAGGCACGCGCCGACCTGTGGGGCAAGTCCCAGAGCGATCTCGTGAAGTGGTTATCCCTGCATGAGCCGGAATCGAGCCTGTTTCAGAACGTCTCGGAGGCCTGCAATCATTCATTCCTGTGGCAGAGTCTGTCTCCCGAACGACAGCGGCCCACAGGCGCGTTGCGCCAGGCGCTGGAGCGTACATTTGGCGACTACTCCCGGTTCGCCGGCATCTTCGCTGAAGCGGGCGCACGACACTTCGGAAGCGGCTGGCTGTGGCTCAGTGTCGATGGCACAGGGCACCTGGCGATCGACACGACGGTCGAAGCGGACATGCTCGCGATCCACGGGCAGCAATGCCTGCTGACGATCGATCTGTGGGAACACGCCTACTACCTCGACCATCAGGATCGTCGCCGCGAATATCTCGATGCGGTGATCGACCGGCGTCTCAACTGGCAGTTCGCGCAAGACAACTTGACCGCGCTCGACCCTGGGACCGCGCAGCGACGAGGGCCGCCGACATGCAACGCATAAAGTCTTACTGTGTCGCTCTCATTGGAGAGCCGGCTCTGGCACCCGCACCTCCATGATGGTCGAAGTTCGTCGTGGATCATCGCTCCAGCGGGCGAGACCCCATGTGAGATCGGATCTGTATCTCTCAATCCGGGATGCGTTCAATGCCGCCAGCATTACAATCCCATACCCTCAGCGCGATGTGCACGTCCGGAGGATCGCTGAGACGTGTTGTCCGTGAGGAAATACGGGCGCAGCCAAGGTTGGAATCTCAGCAGATGACGGCGCAATGGCGGAAGGTTGGCGCGTATGGCTGTCGTTCGATGACCAGTAGCTGATTGCAACGAGCGTCGCATCAGGCGCGGACATGGGGCGAAACAATGCGATTGATTCAGAATACCTATGGCGTCGAAGGTGCAGAAGGATCCACAGCTGCTTCAGCGCGATGAGGGTGCAACTGCAGCGATTTCTCGGAGATTGCCATGCGAACGCGCTTTTCCTTTGCTGTGACGCTTGCGGCATCTGCCTTCGCCTGGGGGCTCGTACTAGCCACCGAGCCCACGAAACCGACCGCGGCGCCAACTACGGAGGCGAAGATCGAACGCGGTGTCGCCGAGAAGACGGCGCTTGCCCGTGTACCGGGCGGCCAAATCAAGGAAGGCGAGCTCGAGCACGAGCACGGCCACCTCGTCTGGTCGTTTGATATCAGCCAGGCGACCACGCCGAACATCACCGAAGTACAGGTCGACGCCATCACCGGCAAGATCGTCTCCGTCACCACGGAGACGCCAGCGGACCAGGCGAAGGAAGCCGCTGCGGATCGAGCCAAGATGCAGAAGAAGCCCTGAGTGCACTGAGCGAGAGCTGCTGGGTTGGATCGGTGAGCTACCAAGCCGATGCTCCGCAGATATTCGATCCGGACCGTATCAAGGTGGATCGCTCGCTCACGCGGACGCCAGCGAGTACTCGTGATGCAACTCTCCGAGTATCGCGTTCGCGCGCGTCGCGACGAAATCATCGAGCCGATGCGGAGACTTCGGATATGCAAGGCGAGACGAACGACGGTAGAGGATCCGGAACACCGGGGCCCAAGGCCATGTGCGGTCGGCCCTGATTGTAGTGAGCGATCCAGGACTTCTGAGCGCGCCGATGACCGCTCACAAATCGCATTCGCCTTCGGATATCGGGGCGGCGACTTCAGCACATGGAGTCACAGCCTGCCTTCAGATTTCAGATTCGTCCAGATCGGATGAGAAAATGCTGTCGCGATCGTGGATCAGGTATTTGTATCGGTCCTCGTAAGCGCATCTCGCAACTGCTGCCTGTGATCCGCAACTATTCGACGCAGCCCGTTGTTCCAAGGCGCGTCTCTCGCTCACACGCAGGCCGGCGAGTACTGTTGTCGATGCCCCAGGCGAGACAGGTGCCGAGCACCGACAGGCCCGGCCCGATCGATTGCAACCCGACACCGGGAGTCCACGACACAATCACGGCGCCCGCAACGATGGCAAGCATGCCCAGAGCGATGCGTCGGTCGAAGTTCTCACGGAAAACGAACCAGACGTACGTCCACGTGGGGCAGACGACGAGCGTTTCGACAAGAAAATGATCCCCGCCGTACACACGCAGAGCGGCTTGAAGCTTTGAGAAGGCACACTTCCTCGCACGGGGTGATCCGCAATGAATTTAGGCGCATCGTATGGTTCCTTCGATGTTCGATACCGCACGGTCCGATGCGCGGCAGACACACAGAATTGTGCGTCTAATTTTCGACGCGCAGCTTCCGCAGGAGAGAATGCATGAGTGATGTCGAGCAACTATCTCCGCGCTGGAGACACGCCGTCATCGCGACGTTCGCTCTCGGTTTCGCCACGCTGATCCTGCTGACCTTCCAGGCGTACCAGAACGCACCGCCGATTCCGGCGCGCGTCAGCGACGAGTCCGGCGCGACTGTCTTCACCGGAGCTGACGTTCGCCACGGGCAGGAGGTATTCCTCAAGTACGGCTTGATGGACAACGGAAGCCTGTGGGGCCATGGCGGCTATCTGGGACCCGATTTCGGTGCCGCTGTACTGCACGATTGGGCGCTGACTCTCGCGGAGCATCGCTCGCAGGCTCGTTATTCCAAAGACTACGCGTCCTTGTCAGGGGAGGAGCGTGCCAGCATCGATGCCGAGGTGGCTCTTCTCCTCAAGACGAACCGTTATGACTCGCACACCGGCACGCTCACCGTACTGCCCGCCGGCGCGCAGACATTTCAAACTGAGATCGGTCGGTGGCGAGACTACTTTCGCGATCCACGAGGCAATGGCGGGTTGCCGGCGAATCTCATCACCGATGGGCAGCAGCTGCACGATCTCACCGCCTTCTTCACCTGGGCGGCCTGGGGGTCCGTTGCCGAACGGCCGGGCACCAATCATTCTTACACGAACAACTTCCCGTATGACCCGCTCGCCGGCAATCGGCCAACGGGCGCCGCGCTGTTGTGGACCGCGGCCAGCTTCATCTTCCTGCTAGGCGGCATCGCCATCGTGCTGCTCGCATTCGGCAAGTTCGACTATCTGGGTTGGCACGGCGCGCCGTTGGCGCGTGCTCCCTGGGTCTTGAGTACCTCGCAGCGAGCGACGCTCAAATACATGGCAGTAGCCGCGGTCCTGTTGTTGGCGCAGACCCTGTTCGGTGCCGGCATCGCCCACTACCGCGCCGATCCGGGCACGTTTTACGGCATCGATCTGTCCCGGTTCTTCCCCAGCAATCTGCTGCGCACCTGGCATTTGCAGTCGGCGATCTTCTGGATCGCCACTTCGTATGTCGCCGGTGCTCTATTCGTAGCGGAACTGTTAGGCCGCACGAGCCCGCGTGGCCAGCGCCTCGGCATCCATCTCCTGTTCGGCGCGGTCGCACTCGTGATCGCAGGCAGCATGCTGGGCGAATGGGCGGGCCTGCTGCAATGGCTGCCACGCACGTGGTTCTGGTTCGGCAATCAGGGTTGGGAGTACCTGGAGATCGGCCGTTTCTGGCAGATCCTGCTCGCTGTCGGCCTGTTGTTCTGGTTCTTCCTGGTCTGGCGTGCGGTTGCGCCCGCACGGCGCGATCCGGAACGGCGCGGCTTCGCAAACTTCTTTCTGATCGCGGCTTTCGCCATCCCGCTCTTCTATCTGCCGGCGCTGTTCTACGGCTCGCAGACCAACTACACCATCGTCGATGCGTGGCGGTTCTGGATCATCCATTTGTGGGTGGAGGGCTTCTTTGAGTTCTTCGTCACGGTGATCGTGGCCGTCATCTTCTATGAGATGGGTCTCGTTCAGCGGCTCACCGCGCTGCGCACGATTTACCTCGACGCGATCCTCTATTTTGGCGGAGGCCTCATCGGCACGGGCCACCATTGGTACTGGACCGGGCAGACCGAGTTGAACATGGCGATGTCCGCCGTGTTCTCCGCGCTCGAAGTCGTGCCGCTCACGCTCATCACGCTCGATGCCTGGGATTTCGTGAGGGCAACGCGCGGGATGGAAACAATCGTCGCGCGACACCGCTGGACGTTCTATTTCCTGATGGCGGTGGGTTTCTGGAATTTCCTGGGGGCAGGCGTGTTCGGCTTCCTGATCAATACACCGATCGTCAGCTATTACGAGGTCGGCACGATTCTCACGCCCAACCATGGCCACGCCGCGATGATGGGCGTATTCGGTATGCTCGGCGCCGGGTTGATGACTTTCGTGCTGCGCGAAACCGTTTCGGATGACGTGTGGCCGAAGCTCGCGCGCGTAGTCCGCGTCGCATTCTGGGGCTTGAACATCGGCCTTGGCATGATGGTGGTCTTGAGCCTCTTCCCGGGCGGTATCGCGCAGGTACACGACGTGATCGAGCATGGCTACTGGCACGCGCGAAGCCTTGCCTACACGGCCACGCCTCTCGCGCGCACACTGGAATGGTTGCGAATGCCGGGCGATCTCGTCTTCCTGTTCGCGGGCGCCCTGCCGCTGGCCATCGCCATGGTGTGGGGCTACCTCACGCTCTGGGGAAGAGCAAACCGCGCGCAACCGATCTCAGGACCAGTCGCGGTTGTCGACACCGGGAAATAGGGTTCTGGTAGCTGGACAGTACGCTCAGCACGCCACGATCATGCCATATTCGTGGCGGCCGCCCGCTTCAGAACCCGTGGATCGAGTTTTTTTGGGGGATCACAGGCCGCTTTTCATGCAACTCCAGCGCACCTCACGACGATGATTCCCACCAACCACAGGAAACAGACAAACTGCACGAAAAAGAAAGTGAACCGAGCGGATGCCACTTTGTTGGTATGGGCGAAACAAACGTGCACCAGCGATTGGAGAACCCGGGCGACAAGAATGGTCACCGCCAGCGCGTCGACAAGCGCGCTCGCCACGTTCCCAACGTAGAGTCCAAAGATAATCGCGCCGAACAAGGGAAGGTTTTCGATGCAGTTCGCGTGGGCACGCGTCGCCCGCCGATACCATTCCTCCCCGCCTGCGGCGTCAGCCGGGAAATCCCGGATCAGCGCTCGTCCACCGAAGATGCGGCTCCAGCGATATATCCCAATCGTGAAAAGCAGCAAGAGCGCCGTCCACGTCACGAACCCGAGCAGCATCCACACCGGCACTGACATAGATGACACTCCAGAAAGGAAGATGATGTCCAGTCACCTCGCGCGGATGCGCCGCGCGGAAGCACCCGATACGAGTGCGTGCGGACAATCTGACAGGCCGGTAAGGGCCTGGCTGTTCTCCGGATAACAGTGCCTCGAATAATCAGGATGCCGCGAGGTTCTCGATGTCTTTGATCCGGCGAACGCACACGTATTCGCGGTTGTAGCCGAGCACACCTTTTGAACGCTTTCGCGGAACGCTTTGTGCGCTCCATAAAATCTGAGTTCCTGAACCGACTGATCTTCTTCGGACAGGCATCCCTTCGACACACAGTCACACAGTTTGTGACTCACTATCACAGCGAGCGCAACCATCAGGGCCTCGCAAATCGACTCCTGCAGCCCGCACACACCGCTGACCTGCGTCATCATCACATTCGGCGGCACCAACGCCTCGGCGGGATGCTCAACTATTACCAGCGCGCCGCCGCCTGACGTGTGTCGTCGGAGTATTTGGACAATTCGGGGTGTCCGATCAAATCGATGCCGCGCCTACTACGTCGGCAAGGTATCCAGCGATGCGATCCACAGTCGCTATACGAAAGATTTGCCGAAACGCCGAAATACACACGTTGTTCGATGAGGGCACAAATCGCGCTGAAGTATAAAATTCACAGCGCCAAAGTCGTTGATTTCAGAATCGAATGTCTCGGCGCTCGACATCGTCCCCTATCGGGCCGACCGGCACTGCCCTTTTAGGGCGGCGAATGCAATCGCATCCTGCGAGCAGCCGTCCTGTTTGGCATGCGCCGCGCAGTAAACCGCCGCGGAACCTTCCGTGTCCTCAATCGCGTTGAGCGAAGCTCGAGCCATTTGTCAGCCGAGTTCCTGTTGCGTCCACCGTCGATCGCCTCCTCGAGGAAGAGCACACAGGATCTGCCCCCGGCAACCGCACTCGGGTAAATGACGCCTCGAACGCACCGCCCTGCCTTATCGCGGAACACCTGACGGATGAACTCGGTGACGATCTGCGTGGGCACGTATTCGATGTGCTCTCGACCATCTTTGGTCACGGCTGCACAGAAGTCCTGCATGAGGTTGTGTAAAAAAATGATTGATGGCCGATGTCTGAAATTGCGCCGATCAAAAATGCTCGGCACCGCCGGAAGGTCTGACAGATCCAGAACCCGCATAGGCTTCATCAGCGCAAAAGGAGCCACGGTGATGCGCGAGCGCGCATCGGAAGGATCAGAGCAGACCTCTGCCATCGCGGTTTTCACATCGAATGCGCCGTAGAACATGGGGATCCCGGCCGGGCTCATGCGATTGGATGCGGTAGCCTGGTGCCGGGGCGGTGGGCCAAGCTCTCCCATCGTTTGGAAGCGCTCGCCCGGGTTGTGCCGACGGGCACGGTAAAACGTCTTCCCCGCCTCAAGGGTTCTCACGAGCTTGAAATCTCGAAAGCAATCAGCGAGCACATCGAGGATCGCGTACGGCGAGCCGTCGACTGGCGATGCTCTTCCCCGATTCTTGAGAAAGAAGAACCGCGTTCGATGTTTGAC
>JBDTUL010000129.1:0-12672 GCA_040007735.1 Gammaproteobacteria bacterium
GCAACGAATCCCGCGAGCAGCGGCAGAAGGTACGCAAGCGTCGTGAACGAACCGAATACCTTCGCCGAGAAACCATCCGCGAACAGGAAGTGCTGGGTCAGGTAGAAGATGAGCAGGCTGCGCATGCCGTAGAAGGAGAAGCGCTCCCAGAACTCGACGAAGAACAGGATGATCAACCCGTGCGGATGATTCTTCACGAGCTGCATGCCCACCGGCACCGCGGTAACCACGGTGAGCACGAAGCCTATGACAATGATCGCGCTCAGCACTCAGAACTGGACTCCGGCGCGGCCGTAGATGTACCGGCCCGGAATCGGATACAGCGTGCCATCGAACCCATTGATCGTGCACGAGCGGCACACCGGCGTGTCGCGGTCGAGCAGGTTCTGCACGCCCAACTGGAATTTGAGCGCCGTGCTGCGCACTTCAGGACTCCACGACATGACGAGGTCCGTGTAGATCTCGCTCTTGATCTTGTTGGTGCCTGGATTTCCCGTGGCGTAGTACGTGCCCGCCGAGGTGCCATTCGTGCAGAGCCCGAGCGGCCCGGGCGGGTTGGCGAACCCGAGGAAGGCGAACGATGCCGTCAGGCCGCCGCAGTTCTCCGTGAGGGAGCTGATGTAGCGATTGGTCAGATCCACGCCGAACGCTTGCCATTGCCACCCAAGACTCAGTGTGGACTTCCACTTCGGCAAGCCTCCACCGGCCACACCCAACTCGGTGCCCGCGCGCTCGGTCGAAATCACCGTGCCATTCGGCCCTGGCGTCTTCTCGATGTATTCCATCAGGTGCGTGTTCTGCCAGCTGATGCGGAACTGCCCTACGGAAGTAGGCTGTGTGGTCGCGGAGATCGACCAGTCGAGCCCATGCGTATCGATGCCCGCGATGTTATCCAGCAGATTGTTGATGCGCAGGATGTCGCCCGTCGTCGCGCGCGTGATGGAGCTGCAATAGAACGGATCGAGCGTAGTGACACACGTGGTCAGGATATTCGTCGCGTCCGACGCCTCGATAGCCTTGTCGAGCTTGATGTCATAGTAGTTGATCTCGAACACCGCGCGGGCAAGGCCCATGTTCTCCGCCAGGTCGCCGGCGCTGAACGTGAAGCCCACCGTCGTGGTCTTGGCTTCTTCGGGCTGCAGGGCCGCGTTGCCGCCGGTGGTGAGACCTACCTGTGAGCTGGAAGCCGTGAAGTTCGCAGGAACGCCCAGCGTTGCGCAATTGGCCGCAAGCGCCCCGGTCGCCCCGGAGCACGGATCGGAAATCGCGGCATCGAAGCGCGAGCCGGTGTTGAACAGTTCGCCAATATTCGGCGCGCGGAAGCCTTCGGAATAGTTGCCGCGAAACACCAGGCGCTCGATCGGTGCCCAGGTGAGCCCGGCCTTGAACACGGTGGTCGAGCCGAAGATCGAGTAGTCGGAGGCGCGAACGGCGCCACTGAGCTCGAGCCGCCGCGCAAAAGCCACGTCTTTCAGAAGCGGCACACGCACTTCGCCGTAGTACTCGGTGACATCGAACGAGCCGCTCGTGGGCGACGTCGGCGGATCCGCCGATTCCCCGCGTACGACAACCGAATCCGGCAGGAAGCTGCCGCTCTCCTTGCGCCGTTCTACACCCACTGCAACGCCGACCGCCCCGGCGGGCAGATCGAACAGCTCACCCGTGATATTCGCCGTGAGATCCGTGAGCGTCTGGGTGCTCTCGTCTTTCTCGGTGTACGTCACGTAGTCGAGCATGTCCTGCTTGATCGAGCCGGTGCCGCCGAAGAGATTGAATGGCACGCAACCGAAGGTTGCCGCGCAGACCGCCGGGTCGCCGAGTGCAACAGAAAGATTGCGCGCGTTGAAGTCGCCCGTCTTGCGCTGGTTGGCATCGTTCCGGAACCAACTACCCGTGACATCCCAGAAGAAGTGACGGCTCCCCGCATCGAAGTGGCCGTCGAACCCCGCCGCGACATTCACGGTGTTCACCGTCTGCGAAAAGACGCGCGGGCCCGCCTCGACCAGGCGGCGCGCCAGCGTGTCGATGTTGCTCGAATCGAGCGTGATGCCGAACGGGTTGTAGAGCTGGTTCGCCGGGATGACGACGTTCTCCATCCACACGCCGCTTGCGCCACCGGGCCCGAAGAACAGCGGCTCGGGTGCCGCCTGCGCGTTCGACTCGCGGTCGCTGAAGGATGCAGTGGCCCGCATCGTGATCGAATCGGAGACATCGAACTCGCCCTTGGTGAACGCGTTGATGCGCCGGACGGGCGTGCCCAGGAGATTCGCCGGCTGCCAGTTGTAACGGTCGGCCGTCGTGAAGCAATGGAAATCGCCGCTACAAGGATCCGCCGCGCTGTACGCGGGCAGCGTGCCTGAGTTACCCGTGTTCACGGCTCCGTTGTTGAGGGTGATGCCGACAGCGTTGGCGCCTTCGCCATTCGGGTCTGGAATGCGCGCGTCGGTGAAGAAGAAGCCGCCCTGCGGCGTGCCGGAGCTGAGGCCCAGAGGGACCCCGGGAATCGGGAACTCGGAGATCGCGCGGTCACCGGCGAAGATGGACTTCTGCTGGTCGTAGCTTGCGCTCATGAACACGCGCGAGTGCTCACCCCTGGTGCCCCAGGACAAATCGAACTTCGTCGACTGCCCATCGCCCTCGGTGTAGGAGCCGTAGTAGCTGTTGAGCGTGATTTTCTCGTCGTAGTTCTTTTTGGTGATGACGTTGATGACGCCTGCGATCGCATCGCTCCCATAGATGGTCGAAGCACCGTCCTGCAGAATCTCGATGGATTCGATCGCGTTCGCCGGAATCGTGTTGAGATCCACCGCGCCGGAGACGCCGCTGGCGGAGGAGCCGTGCACCCAGCGCCGGCCATCCACCAGCACGAGCGTGCGCTTCGCGCCGAGGTAGCGCAGGTCGATCTCAGAGGCGCCGGTGCTCGATCCCGAGCCGTCCGGCGGGAAGCCGAGATTACCCGCGGAGTTGTTGGTGCGGTTGATCGATGAGCCGGCGATAGGCAGGGATTGCAGATAGTCCCCGATGCCCACGAAACCGGAATTCTCGATGTCCTGGCTCGACACCACCTGCACGGGCGAGCGCGCCTCGAGCGGGTCCTGCCGAATGCGCGAGCCTGTGACAGTGACTTCCTGCTCTGCCTGCTGCGCGAGCACGGTTGTTCCCGCTGCTGTCGCGAGCGTTGCGAAAGCGGCTAACAAAGTCTTGCCACGGCCGGGCGCTGCGCGACCCTGCTTTTGTCCGACGTTCATTATCGTCTCCCATCCCGTATATGCGGGTTGTTCTGCCCCTTTCGCGAGCGGCTCCGCGCTCTGTTACCGCCTCCGCAGTCTTCGGGCCTCCAGGCCCCATCGCAGCAACTCAGCCGGCTTCGGCTTCGGCTTCTATTTTTTGTTTGAGCCGGCGCCTGAATCGGGTCGGACCCCGATCGATCACGAGATCCAGGTGAGCGGCGGTCGCAGCCGCCATGCCGATATGCACGGCCTCGAGCACCACCTTGTCTTCCTCGAACGCGGCGCGCACCGAAGAGGCGAACGCCTTCGACACCTCGGCATCGCCGGGCGCGAAGTTGCGCGTCTGGA
Organism: Gammaproteobacteria bacterium; assembly: GCA_040007735.1. Taxonomy (GTDB): domain Bacteria; phylum Pseudomonadota; class Gammaproteobacteria; order Steroidobacterales; family Steroidobacteraceae; genus JADGHX01. Next base: position 3,579 of record JBDTUL010000129.1, read on the forward strand.
ACCAGAAATAGCGTGTCGTGTTCTCATCGATCGGCGTCATGAAATTGTAGCTGTCCATCACAAACGTATCGGGATGGAGACGCCCCTCCGGCGCGCCCGTACCGGCCGGTGCGAACACGGCCCTGATGATCGCATGACAAGGAAAGCGCACTTCGTAGTGCTGCTGGCGATCGGTGCGACCCCTGAAGCGCACGAACCTTGCGTAGAACGGCGCCACTTCATCGTTGAGCATCCAGCGGGACACTAACACGCCGTTTGGTAACGCCGTGGTATCAAGAGGCGTCTCCTGACAGCTCGGCCCGCCGAAAGAGCTGGGATGCACCCACGCGACATGCGATGGGTCGAGCAGATTGTCAGTGATGTAGAGGTAGTTGCAGGCGACTGTCATCGAGTCCGGCTCGGTGCGGCCCATTTTCGGATCATCCCAGTTCTCGACCGCGAAGATCTCGTGGGCGTTGGCCGCTTCGACCGCGCCCATCCACACCCAGAGGAAGCCGTAGCGCTCGGCCACCGGATAGCTGCGCACTCGAGCGTTGTCCGGAATCTGCGGGCTGCCGGGAATGCTGGTGCAGATGCCGCGGGCATCGTACGTCATGCCGTGATAGCCGCACTGAATCTGATCGCCGTGCACCTTGCCCATCGACAGCGGCAGTTTACGGTGCGCGCACGCGTCCTCCAGCGCCACCGGGTCGCCGTTCCTTTTTCGGAACAGCACAATCGGCTGACCGAGCATGCGCACCGCCCGCGGCGTGCCAGCGACCTTGGCGGCGATTTCCGCCACGTACCAGGCGTTCCTGAAGAAATGCGCGGGCGCGCCAGCGGAAGACTGCATGTTGCCGATGGTGTTCTCATCACAAAGCCCCATCCAGTGGGTTTGCGTGCGATAAACTTTAGTTTTTCTCAAATGTCTCGCAAAAACGTCATGTCCCGCGCGCGTCGCCGTTTGCCGCCCTTCCGGGCCTTGCAGGCCTTCCATGCCGTGGCGGAGTCCGGCAGTGTTTCGCGCGCGGCAGCAGAATTGCAGGTGTCCGCCGGGGCCGTGAGCCAGCAGATTCGGCTGCTAGAGCGCCACGTGGGCGTGGCACTTCTGGAGCGATCGGGCCGGGGTGTTGCGCTCACGCTGGCAGGCAGGGACTACCACCGCCAGATCGCCGTCGCCTTCGCAACCCTGATGAAGGCGCAGGAGTCGATCGATCGCATGGGGAAGGTCACGGAGGTTACGATCAGCGCCCTGCCCTCGCTCGTCACCACATGGCTCACGCCCTGCCTGTTCGAGTTTCGCGCGCATCATCCGGCCGCATCGCTGCGCTTGATCGGCTCTGAAGACGAGCCCGAAGACGATGCTGGCGTCGACTTCCGGCTCTCGTACGGCCATCGGGTGCGCGAGTACCCGCGCTTCACGGAGCTGTTCGTGGATAGTGTGGTGCCTGTGTGCTCTCCGGCATTCGCGCGCACGTCGGCCCTGCGGACGCCGGCAGACCTGCCGAAGCTGCCACTCATTCACATCGAATGGGATAGGGACTTCACGCCCGCCCCGACGTGGGGTGACTGGTTTCGTAGCGTGGGGCTCACGGTGAACTCGACGCTTCCGGGCCTGAGCTTTTCACTCTCGAGCGCCGCCATCGCGGCGGCCGTCTCCGGTCACGGGCTCGCGCTGGCGCAACTCTCGATGGTGGAGGCGGATATCAAGGCCGGGCGGTTGACCGTGCCGTTCGAATCCCGGCTGCCGCTTGCCGAGCCCTATTTCGTTGCGTGGAACATCGCGGCACTGAAGAAAGTGCATGGCCCGCTGCTTCTGTCGTGGTTGATTGCCGCCGGCCGCGCGAAGGACGTGGCGCCCGTCTAGGAGCCTGTCCGAGCAATGGATCGCCTGCTGCGGCCGCCCCACATCGGACAGGCTCCTAGCGTCCGATGCCGATGTCCTGCCGCGCATCGAAAACGCGCGGGTCGAGACCACTCGATGCGATGAGGCTCTGTTTCTCCTGCGGCGTCAGAAACGCAGGGAAACCCGCCTGCCACAGCACCTCCGCGTCGAAAGTGATCGTGGGGTCGAAGACCTGGCCGCAGATGTCCCCGGGAGAGGAACCGCACATGTGGAAGTGCGCGTAGCGCGGGCTGCCGAACGCAACGCAACTCCATCGATCGATGTCCGCCAGCGCGGGGCGCGGAAAGAACGTGAACGCATTGATGCCCGCGTGCCAGGAATTCAGCGCCCAGGTGCGGCCGCCAAACAGCCCGCCTACGCGCTCGAACTGTGCACGTGCTTGCGCAACCAGCGCGGGGTCGCCCTGGATGCCGACAATCTCTCCGCGCTCGATGGTGAGGGTGAGCGGCGAGGACAGCGGCAAAACGCTTTCCTCGTACGCATGGGTGTACGTCGAGGTGAGAGCCTGGCTCAGCACGAGCGTGCCACTGAGACCGCTCGCTATGATCGGCGGCACGATCATCACCGGGAAATTCTTTACTGTGAAAGCGCCCGCGCGCTGCTGCGCGCCGCCCACTGATTCAAGCTGCATCGAGAGATTCGTGCCGCTGGCACAGCTAAGGGTGTAGCTCTGAGCGCGGCCGAGTTGCGCGGTGAGCCGCGCCTGAATGCCTTCCCAGGCCGTGTAGGGCGTGGTGGCAAATTCGCTGCCCAGAAAACCCAGATCCAGCGCATAACACATGGTCTTGGTGCCGCGGCCGGGCAACGGCACGAACCGCAACTGATCGCCGATGCGGTTCAGGAAAATGGTGTGATCGGCGGCACTCAGCGCATGCATCACGGCAGGCTGCACGCTTTCGGGTCCACCCGCAGGCTGCACGGTCATAACGTCGACGTGAACGCCAAGTTCGCGCGCGCGATCGGCGATGAACGAGGTGAGCGCCGGATCGTAGTGACCCGCGCCCTCGGGTTCGACCATGAGAAGCAGGCGGTCGCCCGACTGCACGCCCACGCATTCGACCAGGAGATTGCGGGCACCAGCAATAGGATTGAGCATGAGAGAAAGGCCTGCGTTGATTCGGCGTAGACGCACCGATTGCGCTGACGCGAAATTAGTGTTGTCGTATGGCACAAGCCTTGTCAAGCCGAACCCGGGATGACCCGATAAGGAGTCGCGTGACGATAGATACGCTGTGGTACACCCGCTGTCCGGCACCGACTGCCGCCTCCATCGCAATCCGCGAAGGGTGGCTTGCTGCGGAGTTCGAGCCCGATGGGGTCGCCGTGCGCTCGCTCGCCTCCTCGAAAGACACCGCCGTTCATCTGTCTCACTACACGCACACTCAGCCAAACTCGTTTCGGTTTGGCGGCTACGTGCCACCGATCATTGCCGCCTCGCGCGGCGCGGATGTGCGCATTCTCGGCATCAGCTGGCCGGATCGTTCGGCCGCCGTGTTCGCTCTGCCCGACTCAGGCATTCACACTGCGGCGGATCTGCGCGGCAAGCGTTTTTCCGTGCCCCGACGCATGCAGGACAGTGTGGATTGGTGGCGTGCACTCGTGCTGTCGGGCTTCGACCACGCCCTGCACGTCGCACACCTCGACGCACGCGACGTCCAGATGATAGATATCGAAGTGCACAAACCCTACGTCGCGGATGCGAACGCGGGGCAGGCAGCGGGACAATCGCTATGGGGCGCACGCAGCCAATTCGCGGTTCAACGCGATGAGATCAGCGCCCTGATCCGGCGTGAGGTCGACGTCATTTTCAGTGACGCCGCGATGGGTACGCTCATCCGTGCATTCCTGGGCCTGCATCCCGTCATCGACCTGATGGCAACCGAGGAAAGCGGTGACGTGCGTGGCGGGCAACCGCTGATCCTCACCGCCACCGGGTCGCTCATCGACGAGCGGCCGGACCTCGTGGATCGGTGGCTTGCGCGCCTGCTCGATGCCGATGCATGGGCGCGTGAGCATGCCGAGCGCGTGAACCAGATTGTGGCGCAGGACACCGGTTTGCCAGAGGATTTCGTGGTCGCCGCCTACTCAGAACGCGTGAATCGCCAGCTGGATTTCTCACTCTCGCCGCTGCGCCTGGCGATGCTGGAAGACAAGTACGAGGGCCTGCTCGCACGCGGCTTCCTCGCGAAACCGCTCGACTTCGAGCGCCTCGTCGATCAAGGGCCGCTGGAGCGCGCGCAAGCGTTGCACGCGCAACGACACCGGCTCGATCGAGCGTCGTAGGCGCGTGTCCGAGTAGTAATCGCCCTCGCGACGGCGATTGTTACTCGGACACTCCTAGCTTTGCTCGTGATGAGTGGCAATCCACTCATCCAGCAGGCGTACGCCGAAGCCGGTGGCACCTTCCGGCGAGAGCGGCGTGTCCTCGTCCTTCCAGACCATTCCACCGAAATCCACGTGCGCCCAGGCGACACCCTCCTGCACGAAGCGCTTGATGAATTGCGCAGCGATGATGGATCGGCCTTCATTCGGACCGAGATTCTTCACATCGGCGATGAGTGAGTCGAGGTGCTTGTCGTAGCCCTCACCCATTGGGAATTGCCAGAGTACATCGCCTGTCGCCGACCCCGCTGCGATGAGTTCGCTCGCGAGGCTGGAATCGTTGCAGAAGAGCCCGGCGTAGTCTTGCCCGAGCGCGATCACGATTGCGCCGGTGAGTGTCGCCAAGTCGACGATCACCTTGGGTTTGAAGCGCTGCTGCGCGTACCAAAGGATGTCGCAAAGGACGAGGCGCCCTTCAGCGTCCGTGTTGATGATCTCGATGGTTTTCCCGGAAAGGCTCGTGACCACGTCACCGGGCCGCTGCGCGCTGCCAGACACCATGTTCTCCACGAGCCCGCAGATGCCGATGACGTGGCAACGTGCCTTACGCAGCGCGAGTGTTTTGATAGCGCCGAAGACCGAGGCGGCACCGCCCATATCCATCTTCAGCGTCTCGAGTCCCGCGGAGGGTTTGATGGAGATGCCGCCGGCATCGAACGTGACGCCTTTCCCGGCCAGCACGACGGGCGGCTCCGAGCGCTTGCCGCGTGTTCCGTTGTATTCGCAGATCACGACCTGAGGCTCGAACGCAGAGCCCTGCGAAACGCCCAGCAACGCGCCGAACCCCAGTTGCGCAAGCTTCTTCTCGCCCAACACTTCGACTCGCACGCCGTGCTCGGTGAGCGCCTGCGCGCGCTGGGCAAATGCTTTCGGAAACAACACGTTGGCCGGCTCAGCCACCAGGTCTCGCGCGAGGAATACCCCAGCGGCGACGGCTTCGTAGCGTGCGAAGCGCTTCTCACACACGCGGGCTTGCGAGGTGAACACGGTAATTTCGGTGAGGACGGACGCGGAACGCTCCAGATCAGCTGTGCGATAGCGATCGAACCGGTATGCACGCAAACGTGCACCAAACGCGATCCGCACCGCTATTTCCGCCTCATCAACGGGTGACGTTACAAGGCCGGTCGCATCGACGACCAGCGTCGTTGCGCCTGAGGCCAACACGCGCGCGCAGAGTGAACCGCCGAGGTGTTCCAAGTCTGTGAGATTGATCTTGCTCAGATCGCCCGCGCCGACGACGAGCACACGCGACGCCTCGAGCCCGTGAGGGGCGAGCACTTCGCAGAATTCCGCGAGCGAGCCTTTGAATCGCACAGCCTGGCACGCCCGCCGCAGCTGGCCACCCGTGGTTTTATCCAGCGCGACCGCGTTGGCGGGCCATTTCCCATTCTGCGGGACGAACACGGCGAGCGTGCCGCTGTCCGTCGGCATCGGCTTGCTGAAACGAATGATCACGATGGCGTCACGTCCCGAAAATAGACCACACAGTCAGGTTGATGATAGTGCCGCCGCCGATCAGCCACGTAAACAACAATGCGGCGAGGGCGAGCGAGCGCGCCCCGCCCTTCGCGAGCGCATCCAGCTTCGTGCACAGACCGAGAGCGGCCATTGCCATGGCGAGAATGAACGTGTCCGCGGTAGCCATCGCGGCGGAGGCAGCGGCGGACAGGGGCAGGAGCGAATTCAAAGCCACTATGGCGATGAAACCGAACGCGAACCAAGCAACGGTGACGCTGCGTTCAGATTCTTCGGCGCTCGGTGTGTTCGGTTCGCTCGACGCGCGCGCCGCGCGCCGCCGCGCCTTTTCCAGATAGGCCGACAGCACCACGAGGAACGGCGCCAGCATCATCACTCGCACCATCTTCGTGATCACCGCCGCGCTGGCGGCGGATTCGCCGACGGCATGGCCAGCGGCCACCACTTGCGCGACTTCGTGAATCGTCGACCCTGCAAATACACCATAGATCCGGGGCGAAATGGTCCCTGGCAGGTGTACCAGTGCAAATTCGTACAGCACGGGGTAGAGAATCATGGAGAGCGTGCCGAACAGCACTACCGTCGACACCGCGAGGGCCACCTGCTCTGCTCGACCCCGCACGATGGGCGCGGCCGCCATGACGGCGGCAGCCCCGCAGATAGCGCTGCCTGCACCGATGAGCATCGCCGCTTCCCGATCGAGCCCACACCAGCGCGTGCCTATGAGCCACGCGAGCGCAAAGGTGCTGACCAGCACCAGCCCGTCGATGACCACTCCGGCGACGCCGATGGCGGCGACGTCGTGAAACGTGATCCGAAATCCGTACAGCACGATGCCCAGGCGAAGCAGGAACTGCTTCGAGAACTGCACTCCGGCTCCCTGCGAAAGCCCGCGCGCCCGCGGGACGCTGCCAATCGCCATGCCCAGGAGCATCGCGATTGTGAGGCTGCTGATGCCGTTCGCCTGCAGCTTCGGGATCGAGGCGGCCGATCCCGACACCACGGCGAGCAATGCGGTCAATACCACGCCCGGGAGCCACTCAGCCAACCTCGTCCGTACCATCCGTCACTGTGCCGGGATACGCTGGGATTCTGAAACGGATTGTGTTCCTATGATCAAGCGACTCGCTCGCTCGATGGCCAGGCAGAAGTACTCCGCGGCATGAATCTCACCCTGCGACAGCTCCAGATCTTCTGTTCGATCGCCCAGACCGGAAGCACCAGTTCAGCCGCCGAACAGGTCGCGCTCTCGCAATCCGCCGCCAGCGCGGCGCTGAACGAACTCGAGCGCACCTTGGGTGCCAACCTGTTCGATCGCGTAGGCAAGCGCCTGGTGCTGAATGACAACGGGCGCACGGTGTTGCCGGCGGCCCTGGCATTGCTCGATGGCGCGCAGTCACTCGAGGCGGGTTTTCAGAAAGGCTGCTCCAGGCTGGCTGCGAGCCTGCGCCTTCATGCCAGCATGACGGTCGGTAACTATGTGCTTCCGCCGCTGCTCGCGCAGTTCAAGCGCAATGTGCCGAATGCGAGCGTTCAGCTCCTCATCGGCAACACGCTGGACGTGGTCACTGCGGTAAGCGATTTCGCCGTCGATCTCGGCTTCATCGAAGGGCCGTGTCACGCGGCGGACATCACCGTCATCCCGTGGCGGAACGACGAGTTGGTCGTTGTCGGTGCGCCGGCCCATTCTCTGACGCAGGCTGCGCATCGAGCGCCACTCACGATAGATCAGCTACGGGAGGCGCAATGGCTCCTGCGTGAGCCTGGGTCTGGTACGCGCGAAGCCGTCGACACTGCACTTCTCCCTCACCTTCAACGCCTGCAGGTCGGCATGACACTCGGCAGCCCCGAGAGCATCAAGCACGGCGTTGCCGAAGGCGCCGGTCTCGGCTGCCTGTCGCGGTCAGTCGTGCAAGACCTCGTCTCCACGGGACGCCTTCGCGTGCTCCCGACCCACCTGCCACGCCTCACGCGTCAGCTTGCGATCATCCATCACGACAAGAAGCTGCTGTCAGACTCTCTGCGGCAGTTCATCGAATTCTGCAGAGCGGCGTAACCATCAATTTTACATAACTCACTCCTTATATACGCCCTCACCCGGTAGCTCAGCCGATAGGTGATCTACGAGCGGACGCGCGCCGCCGCCTGAACGGCGTCGACTCTATTTCTGATCACGCGGCCCGCAGGCTCTTGCCATCCGAGGCCAGTGCAGCGGCGCGATCCGTCTTTTCCCAAGTGAATTCTGCTTCGGTGCGGCCAAAGTGACCGTACGCCGCCGTCTTCTGATAGATCGGGCGGGCAAGGTCGAGCATTTCGCGCAGGCCATACGGCGTCAGGTCGAAATGCTTGCGCACGAGCTGCGTCAGGCGCTCACGCGACAGACGGCTCGTTCCAAAAGCTTCCACCATGATGGACGTGGGCTCGGCCACGCCGATGGCGTACGACACCTGCACTTCGCAACGCTCCGCAAGCCCTGCGGCCACGATGTTCTTCGCCACGTAGCGCGCGGCATACGCAGCCGAACGGTCGACCTTCGACGGGTCTTTGCCCGAGAATGCGCCGCCGCCGTGACGGGCATAGCCGCCATACGTGTCGACGATGATCTTGCGGCCCGTGAGACCGCAGTCACCCACCGGCCCGCCCACGACGAACCGGCCGGTCGGATTGATGTGGTACTTGGTGCGCTTGTCGATCCACTTGGTCGGCAGCACCGGCTTCAGAATCTCTTCGATGACGGCCTCGCGAAGCATCTTCGTGGAGATGTCATCGCTGTGCTGCGTGGAGAGCACCACGGCTTCGATGCCGACCGGCTTGTCGTCTTCATAGCGCAGCGTCACCTGGCTCTTCGCATCCGGGCGCAGCCACGAGAGCTTGCCCTTCTTGCGGACCTCCGCCTGCTTCTTCACCAGGCGATGCGCCAGCGTGATGGGTGCCGGCATCAGCACATCCGTCTCGTTGGTCGCGTAGCCGAACATCAGGCCCTGGTCGCCTGCGCCCTGCTTCTTCTCATCCTTGCGGTCCACGCCCTGCGCGATGTCGGGGGACTGCTTGCCGATGATGTTGATGACGCCGACGCTCGCGCCGTCATACCCCATATCGGAGGAGTTGTAGCCAATGTCCAGAATCGTCTTGCGGATGATGCCTTCGAACTCCACCGACGCGGTGGTCGTGAGCTCGCCGGCCACGATGGCCACACCGGTCTTCACCAGGGTTTCGACGGCGATGCGGGCGCGCTTGTCCTGCGCCAGCACGGCATCCACCACGGCGTCCGAAATGGCATCCGCCATCTTGTCCGGGTGGCCTTCGGAGACCGACTCGGAGGTAAACAGGTAGTTGTTCGACATGTGC
>JBDTUL010000130.1:0-12459 GCA_040007735.1 Gammaproteobacteria bacterium
CCCTCAATCGCCCGGCGGCTGGAGAGGACATTTCTCTCGCAACAACCGCTGTAGTTTTTTGCACGCAGAGTGTGCAGTGAATTGTCTCGTGCGATAGAGCGCGATTTCTCACCTAGAAGCTAATCGAAAATCTTTCGATGCGCGCTCGTATTTCTGTACGAATCCAACAAGCATTTGCTCTGTGAGCAGGCGTGGAGGCTCGCTAAACTCTCCGAATTCTCAGAGTCACGGCGGAGGGGTGGGCATGAATACCGTTCAGGAAATCAAGAATGCGCTGAGCGGGCTCACGCGAATGGAGCGGGAGATCGTCTCCATCTGGATTAGGGAGCTCGGCACGGAACGTGTGGAGGAGCCGGCCGCCACCTACAGCACACCTGCCAGGTATCCACACCTGTCAGTTGAGGATTACCTGAAGCTCGAAGAAGACGGCGACATACGCCACGAATACGTCGACGGAGCGGTGTACGCGATGTCCGGCGTCAGTGAGGCTCACATCGCGATCACCGGGGACATCTTCGCTGCCTTGTGGACTCACCTGCGAGGCACACCTTGCACCCCGTACTTCGTGGATTTCAAGGTCAGGCTCGAAGTCAATCACAAAGATCTTTTCTACTACCCCGACGTCATGGTGGCCTGCGGCCGCGAGGGTGTCGAAAAGCACTACCTCCGATACCCGAAGCTCGTCGTCGAGGTCCTGTCGCCGTCCACCGAGAAAACCGACCGACGCGAGAAGCTCCTGAGCTACACGCAGATCGAGACGTTGATGGAATATGTGCTCGTGTCCCAGGACGCGCGCGAAGTCACACTGCATCGCCGAGGGGACGCGTGGCGACCCCAAGTCGTGAAAGGCCGGTCGGCGATCGATCTGATGTCGGTCAACCTGTCCCTGCCGTTGGATCGGGTCTACGAACGGCTGCCGCTTTGAAAATCAGAACTGGTACTTCACACCGGCCCGCAGTGTTCGCGGCTCTTCCGAGCGGCTCACGCGACCGTCGATCTCCTCGCCGGCCGGGTCGAGCCCCGTGACGTTCGTGCCGTAGTAGTAAACGATATCCTTGCCACGATCGTTCAGCACGTTCAGCAACTCCGCATACACGGTGAGGTGCGAGGCCTTCCAGGCCGCACGCAGGTTGATCATGGTTTCCGCCTGTGCGCGCAGGGAATTGTCTTCGATCAACGGGTAGGGCCCGAGGTACCGCAACCGCACGCTCGCTTCCCAACGGTTCTGGACAGCGGAAACGCCTATTTCGCCCGCGCTTTCGACAGCGGCCGGAATGAACTGCGCGCCCGGGTCATCCGAAGAGCGCGCATGGCTCCCGGTCCATACGCCATCGATCGCGAGCCACTTCACCGGCCGCCAGAAGCTCACCAGCTCATAGCCGCGCCGTTTGCTCGGTGACGAAGGCTCCACGGAATTCGAGTCGCCGACAAACCTCAGCTCGCTCCCTACATCGAGCCACCAATACGTGGTGGTCAGCGTGAAATCGCCCATCTGGAAGCGAGCACCCACTTCCTTGCCTTCTCCCCGCACCAGCCCCGGCACGATGTCGTTGCCGGGTAGTGGCGCGGCAACGCCACGCGCATCGTTGGAATGAAATCCGCGACCCCAGTTTGCATAGAGCTCGACGCGATTGCTCAGCGCATACGCCGCGCCCACCTTCGGCGAGAAAATGTGCGCGCTGGCGTCGCCGCTCGCATAGCCCGCCTGCTTCGAGCTGACGTCGAACGAATAGAAATCTCCGCGCACGCCTGCGAGCAGGCGCAGCGGCTCCACCGGCGTCCAGGTCGCCTCGGCGTAAGGTGAGATCGAGCCCTCGGTGGCGCCATAGCGGCCGAGGTTCTCATCCAGCACGCCGCCGACCGTGTGTTGAAGACCAACGCGGCCGATGTCGTCGTACCGACCTTCCGCGCCCGCGGTCAGGGTGAACTTCGCATTGCTGAGCACGGTTCGTTCGAACCGCCCGCCAAACAGCGAACGCCGATCGAGCTGGTTGATCTGGAAGTCGTAGGTCGGGTCGGACAGCATGTGCCAGTCGTAGTACTGCCCATAAAGCGTGGCGCGCCAATCCTCGCCGTGCAGGCGCGCCGACGCCACCCAGCGAGTGGTTTCGCCGATGGCCGTGGTGTCCAGCGCGCAGAACTCATCCGCGCACACTGACGTTCCGATCGCGCGCTCCGGGATCTGCTCCGTGGGATGCCAGGTGGCGTGGTAGCCGGAGAGCGTTAGTTCCAGCGCACCCAGCGCAGTGGCGTGCGCGTATTTTCCCCAGAGCGATTCATGCTGGAGGCGCTCCGGTAATTCCCAGGGGCCATCGTAAGTCTTCCACTGCCCGACCACCGTCAGGTCGCCGCCGCCCAGCGCATGAGAAGCGCCGCCGGCCACGCGTTGCCACCCGTATTGCCCACTCTCCAGCGCAATGAACGGCGCGTTCAGGCGCTCGAGCGTAGACATGTACGCGGCCCCCGCCAGCGCGAAGTCACCGACATCGGCGCGATACGGACCCTTGCGGTAGTCCACTCGTTCGACCACTTCGGGGATCGGGCCATTCAGGTCCAGGTAGCCCTGCCCGTGCCCGTGGGTGCGCAGGTTCATCGGCACGTCGTCGATGTAGGTCGTGAAGTCGGTGCCGTGGTCGAGATTGAAGCCGCGCAGGAAGTACTGGTTCGCCTTGCCGCTGCCGGAGTGCTGGGCGGCGATCAGTCCGGGCACCACTTCGAGCAGCTCCGCCACCCGCAACAGGGGGCGCACGGAGAGGTCCGCGCCACCGACCGCGCCTTCGCTGGCCGCGTCCGCACGGCCGATGAGGTTCTCGGCGCGCGCGAAGACCACCACTTCCTGAAGTGGGTCCGCGCGGGCAGGCGTTTTGGCCGGCTCGGCGGGTTCCGCGCCGAGAGCCGGCAGAGAGGCGAACGCCACAGGAACCAGGGCAAGGAGAGACAGTCGCATCGTGCGGCTCCGAAATCTTTCAGGGGGGAAGTTTGCAAGCCGTGCGAGCGTGCTCGCAGGCGGGGCAAGCTTACCGATGCGGTGCCGGATGTCGTCCGGGTTACTGTTGCCGCAAAGGGGGCTAAACGTTAACGAACGACGTTACCAAAGGCGCTTTAGCGGTCTGCGAAGAACCGCGCGAGCACGGCGATGTCGTCCGGCTCGTCGCCCTTCTCCTCCGCCAGGCGCTCGTACAGGCTCGAGATGCCTGTCCAGATGGCGTGGGCCGCGGCATCTTCGCGCGCGAACTCGGCGATCTCCTGCATCTCCGCAACCCAACGGTAGGCCTTGGGGAACATGCCGGGCACTCGCTTCGTCATGGTGGCGAACAGCTGCGGCTCGCTGGCGGCCAGCTCTCCCCGAAGTGCCGCGGCGCTGCCGGCGCGTTCGGCGGCCAGGATCATTGCCGTCACGACCGCGACCTGGCCCTTGGTGATGCCCGCGTACGCCATCTTCAAAGCCGAAGCGGCGCCGATCGGACCCTCGAGCAGACGCACGTCGAGCCCATACTGGGCCAGCTCCGCCACTTTCGCGGTGTGCTCACCCGAAACATAGAGACGCGGGCCGTCCGGAACGCCCGGCACGGGCGGGAAACCGATGATGCCGCCATCCACGAAAGGGGCGCCCGTCGCGGCGATGACGGCCTGGATGTGCCGGACCGTGGCCGGGCTCACGGCGTTGCAGTCGACGAACACCGTCTTCTTCTTTGCGGACTTCAGCGCGAAGGCGGTTTGCTCCGCGAACGACAAGGCATTCGCTGGCGGCACGATCGACAGCAGCAGGTCCGCGTCCACGAGCGCTTCGACGGAGACGCCCACCATGCCCGCGGCCGTGGCGCGCGCTTCGCTCCGGGCACTGCGCCCGGCGAGCAGCGTGAGCACTTTCACGCCGTGCTCGACGAGCCGCCGCCCCACCGCCGCACCCATGCTTCCCGCAGCAACGATTGCGACGACCGGCTTCATAGTTCGCTCTCCCATTGGCTTGCGCGCCAGTTTACTCGATGGAGGCCGCTTACCGGTCAGGGGGTGTTTCGTGAGGATCGGGGCATGCACCGGCGTTCTACACTTGGCCCGTGGCTGCAATTGCCTTCAGCCGCCCGGCGATTGTGCTTCTGACGCTGCATCAATCTTGTAATGCAATTTCAGCTGCGCACCCGGCGCGAGCTTCAGAGGTCTCGGCGCCAGCATCGCGGCACACATGAATCGCATTTGGGGTTGCGCGGAATTCACCAGGTACCAAGGCGCGGCGCCCTGGCTGTTCGCCGGGTCGCTGTAGATAGCGATGGCGCCCGCAGCTTTCCCATTACTCTGGAAGTTCGCGGCGACGGCGGAGGCTGCAGGGCGCGCACGGCTCGACTCGAGCTCTGTGATGGGCGCGTTGCTCGAGACGAACGAGACTTTCAGAGGGGCCTGCGCGCCCGGCAAGCCGAGGCCCGCGTAGCCGCCGTTCACCTGGCCTTTCGGCTCGCCGGGCATGGGTGTGCGATCGAGTAGCGCGCCCGCCGTCCCGGCTTTGAAGGTGGACCGCCAATCGATGGTGTAGCTGCCATCCGCCGCCGGTGCGGAGATAGTCAGGAGCCGTGTCTCGGCGAGGTCTACGCGACCCGATGGGTTCGTGTAAGTGAGCTCGAGTTCAACATTCGCGCCGCCATCAGGCTGTGTCTGTACCGATACCGGCGTCCAGCGAGTGACGCCCTCCGGAAGGCCGGTGTCGCGGCTCTCCTCCCAGTAGTTGACGCCGTTGATGTACTTCCAGGAAAACCACAGCCCGTAATGCCAGGGGTGGTCTGCTGGACTGGCAGTCGTGAGCGGCGCGCCACCGGGCACCGAAAGCGGATGGAAGAACGGCTTGTGCCCAATCTTAGAGTCGTACGACAACTTCCAGATGGTTTGAGTGCCAGAGAGCCACGCGAGGCTATTGTCTTCTCGCTGCCAACGGCCACCGGTGCTGCTGCTCACGTTCTGGGAGTGACTCATCTGATAGGCTCGCACGAGCGTGAAGTATTTGGTGAGCATGTTCGGCACTTCCCACGCGGGCAACGTGTGCGAGCGGACGGCGCCGAGGAAATTCTCCGTGACTTGGGCGAAGTGCGCCTCGTGGCCGACGTCATAGCTCTCCGGCACAGTGACCACCCACGCGGCCTCTTCGCTGCGAAGGCCGATGCCGGGATACTTCCCCTGCAGATTCGCGATGGCGGAGCGCAGGTTCTTCTCGAGGTCGATCTCATTCACTGCGGGAACGCGCTCGACGTAGAGCACGGGTTTGAATTTCTGCGCGGCACCCTGGCGGATGACCAGATTCGCGCGTGTGCCCCGCATGAGGGAATAGTGAGTGTCGCCGCTGCCCGGTGGCGCTTCAAACTCCCAGCTGACGGCGACGCGTGCGAATGCGCCGCGCAACTGATACGTCATCTCGCCGTTGGAGAACACCTGTAACGCGCCGTCCTTCAAATCACCGAGCAGCGAGTCTGGAAAATCGCTCGCACCCGTGACGGAGCGGAATTGCTCCCGCGTAACGGGAGTGGCCCAGCGTCGCGCGTACTGCATCTGAACGTCTGACAGTTGCAGTGCCTGGTCCGGAAACGCTTCCCACTGCACCAGGTCGACAAGGTGCGTGCCTGCGTCCATCAGCCCTTCGCCCTGCTGGCGCACGTCGAAGAACCATTCCGGCCGCTTCAGGGGCTTGCCCGCCACGGTCTTCGAGAAGTAGTGCACGCTCTCCATCGTGATGGCGGGTTTGATGAAGCTTCCGGTCTCGAGTTGACCGAACAGCGCGGGCTGGCGCGCGAGCTCCCGCTGTAACACCGTCGCGATCTCGAAGCGCTCCGTCATGATGTCGGCCAGCAGCACTTGCTTCTTCGCGGCGGCATTGAACGCGGCCAGCAGCGGCTGAAAATCCGCCGGGGTGACGACCATGGGCTTGTCCGCCAGAACGTTCATGCCGGCGCCAATTGCGCGCGTGATGTACTCGGATTTGCGCGAGTTGTTGCCGGAAATGACGACGAGATTGCCTGCGCGATCGCTCACCATGCGTTCGAGATAGTCCGGCGCGTTGTAAACCTCCTCCTGCCAGCGTGTAGGCTTCACCGCTCGCGTGTTGAAGGCATCCACGCGACTGAGGTGTTCGTCCAGGTCGTTGCCGGACGGTGCGTAGACATGCACGACCCGATCCACATTGGGATACATCTGCTTCTGTATCAACGATGCGTGGAAATGCCCCGGGTCCAGCGTCAGGAGGCGAATCGGCTCACCGCCTTTCATGCTCCGCCACGCGCACGCGGTCTGCATCGCTGATAGCAGAAGGCCCGCGACGATCAACAGTCCCACGCGCTTCACGATTGCGTCACCTCGAGCAGCTTCGATACGGTGTGTGCGCCGTAAGGCGCTCGCTCCGGCCGGTCGTAGTCGAGATTTGGGGGAACCGGTTGTACCGTGCCGTCTGCCCGGGTGGGGTCGATGGGCAGGCCGATCGCCACGCGCTTCACCTTTCCGATGCGGCCGCCGCGGTTCACTTCGCAGGCGCGCCGAAACTGTTCCCACGGACGCTGTTGGCTGCCCACCTGAAAAATGCGCCCGGACTTCACCGCCGCATCACGCAGCAACACCCCTTCCGCGTGAGTCATGGTGAAGGGCTTCTGCAGGTAGACGTCTTTATTCGCCCGGACCGCGGCGAGCGCGACTTCCGCATGCCAGTGATCGGGAGTGCTGATGACGACGGCATCGATATCCTTTCGACTGAGCACCTCGCGATAGTCGCCGTGTACGCCGATCTTCGGCAGGCGGGAATCCCGGGCGCGGTAGGTCTTTTCGATGAGCGCACGTCCGTCGGCGACTCGCTTTCGATCGAGGTCGCATACGGCGTGCACGTCCGCCAGATCGGATTTGAACACGCCGGGCATGTCATGCACGCGTGCGATGCGGGTGACGCGACAGCTGAGTGGGGTCGGTTTTTTCAAGACGCCTCCTTGCTAAAGAGATCCGGATCGCCGCGGGTTACTTCTGCACGCGCTCCGGCGATTTCCAGTTGGTGACGGGATAGGTCGCCGGCCCGCCCCCGACGTTACGAATTGAGTGCAACACGTTTGAGGCGTTGAAAATCACCTGCCTCCCCATCCATTCGCGCTGTGCGAGGGAATCTACCGCACTCTACTTCAGCGTATCGAGCCCCGCCTGCGCGACCTGCCCATCCTGCTGGGAGGTGAGGCCGCTGATGCCGATGGCGCCGATCACTTTGCCGTTCATCACGATGGGTAAGCCACCTTCGATGGGAGTGGCCATGTGCATGCCGAGCAGCGCCGTCCGGCCGCCGGCAATGCCATCTTCGAACATCTTGGTGGGCCGGCGGAACATGGCCGCCGTGCGTGCTTTCTCGATGGCGACAGTGGCGCTGGCAGTCTGAACGTCGTCCATCATCTCGTAGTATTTGAGCAAGCCGTGCGTGTCGACGATAGCCACCACCACACGCCAGTTGTTGCGGGTGGCTTCGGCGATGGCGCCGGTGGCGAGCTTCTTTGCCAGCTCGAGATCGACAGGAAGGCCGTACGAGTTGGTGACGACGTGATTGGACATGCGTGGAGCCTTGGGTAGCCGGGTGATGCGGAATTATAGGCACGTGCCGCCGCCCAGCTTGTCCTATGTGTTCAGGCGCCACCACGTGATGGTAGCGCGCGGCGTGGACAGTCGCCCTCACGCGACGCCGTGCTAACCGGTGGGTGCCCCGCGCACCATGGTTTTCAGCAGATGATCGAGGGTATCCGGCAAATTCGTGCAGCGGCCGGTGTGTACGGGGGACGTCTGGATAATGGTGCTCCGGGGAGCGACCAGCCAGTGAAACCGCTCTCGTAGAGACAACTTGCCGATGGGGCCGGCCTGCGGGCCGCCTGCGCAGATGAGCGGGACGCTGGCCAGGTGCATGCGCACGGCGTCCAGGTCGAGTGTGGGATGCAGTGCTTGCAGGCGCGCAGTATCCAGCTCGATGCGCGCTTCGAGATAGTCCTCCGCCGCACAGGACAGGATGACGCCCACGTTGACGAATTCCTCCCGCTCCACGCGCGGGACGACGCGCACTACCGCGTAGTCATACGAGCAGTGAGCTTGCACGGATGGCTTCCTCTACAAATGCGCGGGGCGGCTCGAGGCGGCGCGTGAGATGTTGAATGTAGGCGTTTCGCGAACTACCCTCGAGCCATGAGTCGGGAATGAGCGCGACGATCGTGTTGATGATCTCTGGAGTGATGCGCTTCGAGAGGACGGCGTCCGCTTCGCGAAGCTGGCTCGCGAACTGCAACAGGATGTGGTCCTTGATGCGCACGAACGGGTCGTGGCTGCGATCGGTCTTGTCGTCCCACGAATGATGGAAATAGAGCGCGGCGCCGTGGTCGATGAGTCGCAGCTGCTTGTGCCAGACGAGAAGGTTCGCGTTACGCGCGGTGCGGTCTACGTTGCTGACGTAGGCATCGAACCAAACAATGGACGACGCCAGGGTTGCGTCGGGTTTTTCCGCGACCGGGTCGAACGTGACGGAGCCGGGCAGGTAGTCGAGCGCGATGTTCAGGCCGGCGCTGGCGCGGATCAGCGACTGGATTTCAGAGTCGGGCTCGGTGCGGGCCAGATCCGGGTCGAGCTCCATGAACACGATTTCGGGCACGGCAAGCCCGGCGGCCCGCGCCAGCTCGCCCGCCACCAGCTCGGCAATGAGCACCTTCGGGCCCTGGCCGGCGCCGCGGAACTTGAGCACGTACATGCCCTCGTCGTCCGCCTCCACGATGGCAGGCATCGAGCCGCCTTCACGGAGTGGCGTGACGTAACGAGTGGCGGTGAGGGTTCGCACCTTGAAATGATGCCACAAAGGGGGGTGATTGCTTGGATGGGCTTGGAGGCGACCCGTTTCGCCGTCGTCCCGTCGAAGGCTCAGTGCAGATAGCTTTTGAAGGCCGGCGTCATGCGTTGCTCGAACCCACCCCGAGTCCGCACGATGAAAAGCGCCGCAATTTCGTGTCGCGAGGCGTACTCGAACCCCTCATCAGGCCCCAACACAGTAAGCGCGGTGGCTAACGCATCAGCGTGCATGCATTCGGCCGCAATAACAGTCACCGATGCAAGCGGGTGCGTGATGGGGGCCGCCGTGCGCGGGTCAATGCGGTGTGAATAACGACGGCCGTTGTAGTCGAAGAAGTAGCGATAGTTACCCGAAGTAGCCACCGCTGCGTTGTGAAGCGCGAGAACACGGATGGCAGGCGTTGGCGCGTCGTCCGCGGACATCAACTCGGCCGACACCGCCTGAGCCAACATGCCGGCTGGCGATGGGGACACGGGCGCTTCGGTCGCGGTCGATGCCGCCGTGGACGGTGCAGCCGCAGGCGATGCGGCCGCGGGCGATGCGACCGCGGGCCACGCAGCCGTGGACGATGCAGCCGCGGACGATGCAGCTGTGAGCGATGCGGCCGAACGCTGCCGTGTGTCGGGCTCGGTCGCTTCAGGAGGTGGCTGTTCCACCGCGACATGCCATGAGTGCCCTTGGGGCGAATCACCCTGCGCTCGTATTTCACTGCCCACATCGACCAGATATCGCTGCACGCCAAGGCTGCGGAGATAGTTGGACACCTGATCCGCGCCAAAGCCGTGAGCCATCGACGACAGGTCTATCTGCACGCCGGCGGGGCGGCGAATTCGGTTTGCGGCGGGGTCCAGGGTGATCTGAGCCCAACCCACGTGCGAGCGCGCGGCGGTGATCGCCTCGGGGGAGGGCGGATCGAATCGGCGCCCTGCGGTTCCGAAGCCCCACACATCAACCAGCGGTGCCACCGTGGGGTCATAGGCGCCACCGGTGTCAGAGGCTAGCTGGAGCGCGTAGCTGATCGCCGCGTGCAATTCCGGCGGCAGGGTCTGCCAGTCTTCGCTCGGCGAGGCGTTCAGCAAACTCAGTCGCGATGAGGGATCCCATCGGCTCAACTGGTGTGCGGCGTTGTCGATCTGCTGCTGGATGCCGTGCTGTACGGTTGGCAAATCCAGTTGTACGGGGCCGGCAATCTTCACCGACCACGTGGAGCCGAGCCCTTCGCCGTGAAGCTCCAGAGGTTGCCCGCGCGATGCGCAGCCGCTGAGTTGAAATGCCGCCGTTAGCGCGGCAAGGGAGCCAAGAATCGCGCGAAACGATGCCGAGCGCCCAAGGAAGGCGCACTTCATGAAAGACGTGCGTAGGTCATGAATATTGCTCCAGCCGCCCGGCACTTGAGGGCGCTTGATCTTGAAAAAGCCGGAAGCCCTCAAGCGCCGGGCGGCTGAGAGAGAACCCACCTGTTTTATGGCGTCAGCCAGCGGCTGAGAGAGACCCCTGATCTTTACGGCATCAGCCCGGGGGCTGAAAATAGATTCCTGTTTTCAGGGCGGCAACACTTCAAACGTCGCCACGTAATTCGCACGGCGTGAAGTGGCAGGCGTAGCCGCTTTCTCATCCTGCACGGAGGCTTGCAGCCAATACATGCCGGGGTCTGGCCACGTGACGCTGATCTGCCCGTTCGCATCCGTGGTCAGCTCGGTCTCGCCCTGCTTGTTGCGGTAACGGCTGCCGCCGGGTACGACGACGACTTTCACATTCGCCGCGGGTTTCCCATCCAGCAGAAAGCGAAAGCTCACCGGCTCGCCGGCCACCAGGTCGTTCGGATGCGTGACGGGCGCCAGTTCCAGGCCGCTGCCCGAAGGCTTGAGCGCCGTGCCGTTCGGCTTGCCCGAGGTCACGAACGTCTCGATGCGGGTCTGGTTCTGAGAAACTTTCAGGTCCTTTGCATTCGCCGGCACTTCACTGGCGAACGCTTCAGCCGTTCCGCGCCAGCGCTTCGTCTCGCCTTTGTCGTTCACGTAGCTCCCGCCGAGAGAGCTGTTCACCAATGAGAGTTTGTACGTGCCGCTGCTCGCGAGGTTCACATCGAACGTCGAGCGAAACTTCCCGGTGTTGATGTTCTCGGCGGTGACCGGCGAGCCATCGGGCCCGATGATCGTCAGGTTCTCCAGCCGCAGGGGCTGATGATTGAAATAAAACAGGTCGTTGGAGACCGCAGCGTCCACCGTGATCCAGCCATTCGCCGACAACACGGTCTCGGAGGGCACGAGGAAAGGTTTGTGCGCCTGGGCTGCGAAGGGCAGCAACGATGTCAGCGCCACGGCGGCGGTAAGCGCAGAGCGCGTTCCGGTGCGCAGCCAAGAACCTGTCGCTGCAGGCGTCGGCCTAAGTGACATACGAAGCGCCGACTGTCGGAAGATTCGGTTCATGGCGAAGTTCCTCGATTGAGCTCGGGTTTTCATCACGGGGTCAGGTTCAGCGCAACGGTGCCGAGCTCGTGCTCGCCCTTCACAATCAGGCTCTGCGCGGTCTTCGCAGGCCACTCGAACGGAATGCGCACGACCTCGCGTCCCCCCGATTCACGCGCTGCTTCGACGACGAGCTTGTACTTGCCGGCTGCAAGCGAGGCGAGAGGCGGCTGCGCACTGGTGAAGCGAAGCTGATGCGTGCCCGCGGGACGCGTGGGCCCGGTGACGCCGTCTATCGGAAAGGCTTGATTGCGGCCGCTTCGCCGCCACCACTGGCGCAGCTCCGCAAGGAACTTCGTGCCTTCCTTCTTCGGGCCGGCGCCTTCCTTGCGGGCCGATTCGTACCACACCCCCAGGTTGGCAGCGACGCTTTGATCTTCCTTCTCGAGCCACATCGCCACATACGGGCGGTGATACTCCGCGACCGCAAGCTGCGGCACTTCGATGGCCAGGCTCAGCTCCGCAGCCGCGGCCCGCTCAGCGAACGAGCCCAGGGGTGCCAGCACGGACAGCGCGAGTGATACGAAACCAAGTCGAAAACGCATGAATGACCTACCTGAAAGCGGTGAACGATCCAGCCGTGAACAAACGATTCAGTGAACGAACAGAACCAGCAGAACGACCGGCAGCACGAGGCCCAGCGCAACGAGCGGCCACGTGCCGGGCCGCCGGCCCGAATTCATCTTCAGCAGAAACAGCCCGGTGCTCGCAAACAGCACGCAGGCTACGGCGAATACATCTATGAACGCGCCCCACACGGCGCCGGCGTTGCGGCCCTTGTGAAGATCGTTGAGATAGGAAATCCAGCCGCGATCCGTTGACTCGTAGTGCACGGTGCCGCTCTCGCGCTCGATGCTCACCCACGCATCCCCTCCGGGGCGGGGCAGCGACACATACACTTCGCCATCGGACCACTCGGCGTCTCGCCCGCCCGCCCGCACAGCGAGTTGCTCTTGGAGCCAGCTTTCCACAGGCACGGGAAGCGGCGCACGCTCGGACCCCGAATGCTTCGATAGCTGCTCGAGTAACGGTGCCGGCAGGCGTTCATCACGAGCCGTGACGACCGGCTTCGCACCGATGCTAGCGGCGTGATTCAGCGTGATGCCGGTGATGCTGAACAGAAGCATGGCAACCAGGCAGATCGCGGCACTGATCCAGTGCCACTGG
>JBDTUL010000131.1:0-12422 GCA_040007735.1 Gammaproteobacteria bacterium
GGCAGGCCGTGCCGCTGCTCGCGCTATTGGATTGTGGTGCTCACGCGGAGTGTCTCGGCACTTTGCGTTCCGGCCGACGAGTACGCCGTCAGTGCGAAGTACCAGGTGCCCTTGGTGAGATTGTCGATCGTGTAGCTCGTGACACCCACCGTTGGAACCTGGACGGTGGTGCTGAGCGAGTTGGCCGACGTGCCGTAAGAGATGCGGTAGCCCGCCAGGTTCGTCAGCGCGGTACCGTCAGTGTTCAGCGATGGTGCCACCCATGACAGGGTTGCAGAACCGGTGGTCACTGGCGGAGGGGTCGGTGTCGGTGTCGGCACCGGCACTGGAGTCGGAGTCGGAGTCGGAGTCGGAGTCGGAGTCGGAGTCGGAGTCGGTGTCGGTGTGGGCGTCGGCACGGGCGTCGGCGTCGGGACCGGAGTCGGGACCGGAGTCGGGACCGGAGTCGGGACCGGAGTCGGAGTCGGAGTCGGTGTGGGCGTCGGCACGGGCGTCGGCGTCGGCGTCGGCGTCGGCGTCGGCGTGGGTGTCGGAGTCGGCACCGGCGTCGGGACAGGCGTAGGCGTAGGAGTCGGTTGCGGTGTCGGAGTTGGCGTCGGAGTTGGCGTCGGCGTCGGTGCCGCAACCTTGCCCACCGTAATGGCAAACGCCGGCAGCGTCGCCGTCGAGGTGCCGTCCGACACGCTGATCACAATGTTTGAATACACGCCCTGATTGCGCGTGCGCGGCGCGCCGAACAGTACGCCGTTACGGGCATTGAAGTACGCCCACGTGGGCCGCTGGCTGATGCTGAATCGCAAACGACCCGAGCTCGATTTGACGGTTGGCGTGAACCAGTAAAATTCGCCTGGTGTGACGACACTTGCCGGCGTACCGGAAAGAGTGATGCCCGTGGCGGCATACGCCGGTGTGACGTGCCCGAGCCCAACACTGGCAATACCCAGCAGCATGAGCACAATCGGCCGCTCGAATCGGTAGCTCAATCGCATGAAAACCCCCGGCACTGACTCGTCACTCACTCGTTCGTGAGCGCATCTGTCACGACGCCGCTCACTCATTGCACACGACGATTGCGCGCGCTGGAGCGGAGTTAATACTCAGGGGAAGTCAAGTTCAATGTGCGAAATTAGATACATGTCCGCTGCGTGCGACGCTCGAACGGACAACTGAGAAACGCATCTCAAAAATGATGCGTATCGAGGATGGAGCGGGCTGAAATTTCACCGAGGATGCGCACGCCGCACCCAACCATCGCGAGGCGCAGCTCCAGGTTCAGAATATCCAGAACGCGTTCGGCGCCGCTCTGCCCGAATGCGGCGAGGCCCCAAGCGTAAGGTCGGCCGATGCCCACGGCCGTAGCGCCGAGTGCGAGCGCTTTGAACACATCCGTACCACGGCGCACTCCGCCATCGATCAGCACAGGAATGCGGCCCCGCCGCGCCCTGCACTACCTCAGGCAACGTGGTTGGCTGCCGTGGGATTCGCACTGGAGTGAGCCGCTGGTGATTTGCTGAGGGTCGCGCGCACTCCACAAATCGCGCGGCTACTTGAAGCCATGACGGGAGCACTTCTGAACGCTGTCAGAAAATATTTGACGCAAGACCCCCGGCAAAGGCCACCGTCATCCGTCTTGTAGAAGGCAGAGTTGGCGGTTATTCATGCCTGGCCGACTAGTGCGACCAACCCTTCGTTCCTTCCCGTACCAAATTGGCATCTATAGCACTCGGTGATATGGTGGCTCATCGCGCATTCGTCACCAGGACATTCCGCCGTTGGTTCCGCAGAACCGCGCTGTCTGAGCGGGAACTCTGTGCCGCCGTCGAGGAGATGACGGCCGGGTTAGTCGATGCCGACTTGGGCGGCCATCTCTTCAAGAAGCGCATCGGACTACCCGGACGTGGCAAGCGAGGCGGGGCCCGCGTACTCGTGGGCACGAACCTGGGTAACCGGTGGTTCTTTTTGTACGGTTTCGAAAAGAACGAGCGCGGCAACGTCGATGATCGAGAGCTGACGGCGCTAAAAAAGCTGGCGAGCGCTCTGTTGAAACTCAGCGCCGCGCGCCTTGCGCAGGAACGGACGTTGTAACTTTGATGGAGATTTGTCATGAAAAAAAGTCGCGTACTCACTGAGGTTCACGAGACTGCGACTGCGCTCCACCGCTCCGGCGCTATCGACAAGCAGACGATGCGCGAGTTCGACGCCCTGGCGCTCCCGCAGGTGCGAGATCTGTCGCCGAAGCAGATTCGTGCGCTCCGGGCCCGAACCGGGATGAGCCAGGCGGTCTTCGCGGCATTTCTGAATACGAGCGTTTCCACCATTCAGAAGTGGGAGATTGGCGAGAAAAAGCCCAGCGGGCCCTCACTCAAGCTGCTGAATGTCATCGACAAGAAGGGTGTCGATGCGCTCGTGTGACCGCCAGCGACTCGTTCAGCGGATGCCGCCGGCGTTCCCGTCAACCTCAGAAGACACACTGTTTGCAAACGCTCTACGGCAGCGTCAGCGCAACCAGCTCACCCGCCGCACCCTTCGCGCCGACGGCGACCACCACGTACTGCCGGCCATCCACGGCGTACGTCATGGGGACGCCCGACTGATTCGCGGGCAACGTGAACTCATGGAGGATCGCGCCAGTAGCCTTGTCATGCGCACGCAGCTTGTTGCCACCACCGCCCGGGCGCCACAGTCCACTGCCCTCTCCCGCAAACAGCAAGGTCTTCGTGACGAGCAGGCCCACTTGATCGAAGGAGCCTGTGCGAGGGAGCGCAATGCCTGCCAGCGCGGGGTTGTTGCGCGCCCAGTCCGGGGTATCCGTGTTCGGCACCATCCACACATGATCGCCAGAGTTCAGGTTGATCGCGGTGATGCGACCCCACGGCGGTTTGACGAGCGGCAACCCAGCAGGCCCACCGAGCGAGCCCTGCGGAAAGCCCTCGCCATACACGCCGACGTAGCGCATGTCGGAAATCTTGGAGTCCTGGCGCAGGCCAATGGGGCCGACCGTTGAGAGCGAGCTCACATAGAGAATGCCCGTCGCGGGATCCGCCGCGGCGCCCTGCCAGTTAGCGCCACCGGATAGATTCGGGCGAATCAACGTGCCCTGGTTCTGGCCAGGCACCACCACTGACGGCGGCAGATACATCGCGCCGAAACGATAGTGACTCACGATCTCGAGCGCCTGCTGCTTCAACTCCGGCGTGAAGTCGATGAGATCGTCGCGGTTGAGACCCTGCGTCTCGAACGGCGCGGGCCGTGTCGGGAAAGGCTGCGTGGCTGCGGTTTTCTCGCCCGGCACATCCGACTGCGGCACGCGGCGTTCCTTGATGGGCCACACCGGCTTTCCCGTCACGCGATTGAAAACAAAAGTGAACCCGGTCTTGGTAACCTGCGCGACGGCCGGAATCTTTTGGCCATGCACCGTGATATCCAGCAGCACCGGCGGCGCGGGCAAATCGTAGTCCCAGATATCGTGATGCAGAGTCTGGAAGTGCCAAACGCGCTTGCCGGTGTTTGCATCGAGACACACGAGGCTGTCCGAGAAAACATTGTTACCGTGACGATGCCCGCCATAGAAATCTCCTGTCGCCGCTTCCACCGGCAGATAGACATAGCCCCGCTCTACGTCTGCGGAGAAAGGCGTCCACACACCTGTGTTGCCGGTGTAGCGCCAGCTCTCTTCCTTCCACGTCTCGTTGCCAAACTCGCCCGCTTGCGGAATGGTGTTGAACGTCCACTTGAGGACGCCGGTGTGAATGTCATAACCGCGAACGAAGCCGGGAACGGCCTCTTTCGAAGGCGGCGCCCCACCCGCAGAGAACGCCGTGCCGACCACGATGACGTTGCCCACAATGACGGGCGGCGAGCTCGAGCCCACCGATGACTTGACCAGGTCGGTGACGCGCGGCAGGCCCCGCTTCAAGTCGACGGCGCCACGCTCGCCGAACGATGGAATCGGCAGACCGGTGCGCGCATCCAGCGCGATGAGCTGAAAACCGGGTGTGATGGTGAGAATGCGGCTGGGATCGCCCGCACCGGCGCCGCGCCAATACGACACGCCACGACCGGAACTGCGGCGCGGGCCGCTGGTACCGCGCGCACCTTCATCGAGGCGATACATCCAGAGCGTTTCGCCCGTCGCCGCATCGATGGCAACCACGCTTCGACGGATGCCCGCCGTGGTGTAGAGAACGCCATCCGCCACCAAAGGAGTGGCTCGAAAATAGAACTCCGGTGTCGGGCCGAAGTTATCGGATTTCCAGCGCCAGGCGATGCGCAGGCTGCGCACGTTGTCGCGATTGATCTGATCGAGCGGTGAGTAGCTGGTGCTGCCGGGATCACCGCGATTGTTCAGCCATTCGGTATTTTGCGGTATACCCGCCGCCGTGCCCGCTGCGCCGCTCGATGCCATGGACGCGCCCGGTGCATGCACAGAAGGCGTTTGCCCCAGCGCTACCACGGGCCACCCGTTCGCGCGACGAATCTGCGCAATCACCGTTGCATAGTCCCCCTCGCTGAGCGAGCCGGGGTTGGTGGGCGGCATGGTCGTGCGAATGTGCTTCTCGAGCTCGCCCGGCGCACGCACCGACCAGCGCTCCTGAAAGCCGCTGCCGAATAGTGCGGGGCCCGTTTCACCGCCGCGCATTTCGGGGCCATGGCAGGGCGCGCAGCTGCGCTGATAAGCGTCGTCAGTCGACTGCGCCATTGCGGGCGTGGCCGACACCGCCCAGGCCAACCAGGCCGCACAAGTCGCTCGGTACAGTAGTCGAGGCACAATTCTTCTTTGACGCTCGCCGCAATGGGGGCGGCAGACTATCAAATTGATTCCGCGCCAGCGCGCTGGCGCGGAATCGCGGCCAGCCTCTGGCCAGGTTCAGGTGAAACAGCGTGGCGCGGCAAGTTCGGCCGGCCGTGCAGACCAGGCGCCTCATGCGACAATGCCGGCAACATGCCCAACCCCCTGAACGCACACGGCCCCAGCCCCGGGCAGAAGCGGCTCTTCCAGGCCGCCATCGTGTCGCTGGCAGCGCTGGTGGTCCTTGCGAAACTGCCCCCGGCGGACGAGATGCTACGGGTCATTCACAAGACGGGTCATCCGCTGGTGTTCGGGCTCATGGCCCTGCTGCTCTCCCACATGTCTTTCCACCGCGTGGCACTCGGGCTCGACTCCGCGCGATCGCATTACCTCAAGGTGATCGCGTCCATCGCGGCGCTGGGGGCGCTCACTGAGATTGCGCAGATTCCGCTGAATCGGGGCGCCTCCGTCCTCGACGTGTTTCGTGACCTGGGGGGCGCCAGCGCCGTGCTCTGCATGGTGTGGGTCTGGCGAAACTGGCACGACCCGCATCCTGTCTCGCGATCGCGCCGGACGGGTGTGCTGGTGCTGGGCATCGCGCTCATTCTGATCTCCACATCGCCCCTCACCTGGTGTATCGCGGCGTATGTGAACCGTTATCAGCAGTGGCCGGTGGTGCTGCAATTCGGCTCGCCGCTCGATACCTATTTCCTGGCGCACGATCCGACCGGTGTGGAGACGGTGCGCCTGCCCGTTGAATGGGCGCATCACTCAGGTGAAATGGCCGCGTATGCCGTGGCGACCAGGAATTACACCGCAGGGGTGCGAATGACCGAGCCCCGCGCGGACTGGCACGAGTTCGACGCACTCGCCGTCGACGTCACCAACCCGGGAGATAAACCGCTAGGGTTGATCGTTCGGGTTCACGACAAGACACACAACTGGGAGACCGAAGATCGCTACAACGGTCACTCGGTGGTGCCGCCGCACACGCGAATGATCGAGCGCATTCCGCTGTCCGTCATCGAAGCGGCTCCGCAGGGACGCAAGATGGACCTGCGGCAGATTGCCGGAATCGCGGTCTTCACCGAGAACCACTCGCCGCAGAAAGTGTTTCTGCTGAGTCGATTCAGTCTGGAGAAAGGCCCGCCGCCCACTGCCGAACGGACGTCGGCGAATGACGTTTCAGCACCGGTGAGCGGTCGATAACTTTGTCGAGCGCTTTGCTGCATCCCCACCGGATAGCGGCCGTCCGGCTCACGCAACGCAGGCGCGGCGGCATCAGCGCCGGCAGCAGTGCGCGTGAGTATCAAGGCGAATGTGAGAGAAGCCGCGACGAATTTCAGAGTGTTCATCGCGAGCTATATTACTGGGGCCGCCACCATCACGCGAACCGTGGCGCGCGCAATGCGAGTCGCTCCCAACGGAGACACTTTCTCTAGCGCCGTGTTCGCCGACGCCAAGATATCCGGCTCGTGGCCGCTCTCGTTTCGGGGCGGTGGCGCAAACCCGCGCGACCCCAAGACGGATCAGGCGTCTATGAGTTCAACACGAGCAGTGTGCCCGTGTGCTCGTGACAGTTTCTTGTCGGCGGTCAGAAGCGGGGCCTCGAGCGCTTCGGCGAGCACGACGTACGCCGCGTCATAAGCGGTGAGTGACGAGCGGACGGACCAGATGCGGCGGAGAAACGGAGCGTGGGGATAGCGCGTGAGGGGAAGGGCTGCGAAATCGGCGAGCGCCTCCCGACCTCGCGTTTCGGCAAGCTCTCCGGCTAGTACGAAACGGCGGAGAACATGCGCAACCTCCAAGTCCAGGAGGTGCGTAGCATGCAGCGTCTCGGCCGGGGCGCCGATGCGACCTGCGAGCTTGGCGCCCACAGGAGATTTGAGCAGATATTCAATGACCGCGGACGCATCGACGACGATCATTTTCCATCGCGGTGCCGGCGAAGTACCTCCGCTGCCGAAACGCTGGTCTTCACGGCGGAACGGCGGGCCAGGCGAGCGAGCATCTCGGCCATGGTCGGCTGCTCGACAATCTTTTGTGCTTCCCGGATCAGGAAATCCGAAAGAGATAAACCCTCACTCGCTGCGCGGGTCTTCAATTTCCGATGCAATGCGTCAGGGACGTGGCGAAGTTGAATCATTTTGGGCATGCCCTCAACGTACTAAACACGTACCGCACGTGTCAAAACCCGGCGTCTGTTCCACGCCGGACAGGGCCCGCACTGTAGGTCTTAGCTCGAAAAAAGTCTGCCCATGGAACTAGCGATTTACGCAGGGCTTCGAACTGTTGCCGCGCTGAGATTCAATGCTATGGGTTCCCGTCCTCATCCGCCCTGAGTCGATATCCCAATCCAATCTCCGTCTGCAGGTAGCGCGGCATTCGAGGGTCGGGTTCGAGCTTTGCGCGGAGATTCTTGATGGCGACTCGCAGGCTGCGCGTGTCGTGCTGGCGGCCGGGGCCCCACACTTCGCGGATGAGCTGGCCCTGGGTGACGATCAACCCAGCGTGCCGCGCGAAGCACTCCAGCAATCGATACTCGAGTGCGGTGAGATGAATCTCGCCTTCGGGCCCCCGGGCCGTACGCCGCTCCAGATCCACGAGCAATTCGCCTAATCGCAGCGAAGCCAACCCATCCGCGGCCCGGGCCGTGCGCCTGAACGCCGCGCGCACGCGCGCCAGAAGCTCGCCGGAGTTGAACGGCTTCGTTACATAGTCGTCGGCGCCCGCATCGAGAGCAGCCACCTTCTGCTCCTCCATCGTGCGGGCCGAGAGCACGATGATCGGCACAGGCGACCACGCGCGCACGCGCCGAATGACAGCCACACCGTCACCGTCCGGCAATCCCAGATCCACGAGAAGCAAATCTGGCCGATGTGCGCGCGCTTCGATTTCGCCGCGAGCTGCGCTTTCCGCCTCGGCCACCAGATAGTGTTCCGTCTGAAGCAGCACCCGAACGACGTTGCGGATGGCATCGTCGTCCTCAATGATCAGTATGCGACGCACGGCATTCGTCACTGATCGAGCTCCCGGGACACCGACGCAGCCGCCGACGGTTCGGCGGCCGGCAGTGTGAACTCGAATCGCGCACCGCCTCCCGGCCGGGTGCCGGCCTCGATGTCGCCGCCGTGGCCGCGAATCACCGCGCGGCAGATTGCGAGTCCGAGGCCAACGCCCACCACGACCCCTTCTCGATTGCCACGCTGGAACTTATCGAACAGGCGCGCGGGGTCACCGCCAGGCAGCCCCGGCCCTTCATCGTCCACGGTGACGCGAACAAAAACGCCATCCGTCGCGGCACCGATATGCGCGCGCGTGCCGTTCGGTGTGTACTTCGCGATGTTGTCGAGCAGATTCGCAAACACCTGCACGATCAGCGTGGCATCGACGAATAGCGGCGGCAGGTCCTGCGGCAAGCGAACCTCCACAGGATGCTGCGCCAGGCGATCGCC
This sequence comes from Gammaproteobacteria bacterium, assembly GCA_040007735.1. Taxonomy (GTDB): domain Bacteria; phylum Pseudomonadota; class Gammaproteobacteria; order Steroidobacterales; family Steroidobacteraceae; genus JADGHX01. The sequence goes on from JBDTUL010000131.1 coordinate 8,245, forward strand.
GAGAGCGCGCAACGTGGCGCCCACGAGATCGTCCAGCGTTTGCCAGTCGCGGCGCAATTGCACCTGGCCGGATTCGAACCGCATCAGATCCAGAACATTCGAGACGAGCTCCGACATCTCGCGCGCCTTGCTTTCGATGGATTGAGCCAGCGAGGTGCGCGTGGCTTCATCCAGCGTAGAGCCGTGAGCCGCAAGCGTGCCACCGGCGCCGGCGATTACGGCGAGTGGCGTTCGCAAGTCATGCGAGATGGAAGCGAGCAAAGTGTTACGCAGGCTCTCGCTCTCGGCCGTAACACGCGCAGCCTCCGCCGTTTCAGCGAGACGCGCACGCTCCAACGCAAGGCCGATCTGACTCGCAAAAGTCTCGAGCAGATGTCTCTGCTCCGGCAGCAACACTCGCCGTGGATTGCTGGGAAACACGGCCAGCACTCCCAGCGGACGCTCCCGATCCCCGAGTGGCATGTATAACGCCGGCGCGGCGGCCAGCGTATCCGAGCCTAGCCCGGCCCGCTGCCCGTGATCCACGACCCACTGGGCAACGGCGAGATCCGCCGCGCGATATGACTGTTCGAGCGGAGCGTCGCGCGGCCGAAGCAACTTGCCGTTTTCATCCGGAAGCAGCACCACCGCCTTGCACTGAAAGACCTCAGCTACGTGACGAACGGCGGCGCGCGCCATGCTGGAGCTGCCGCGCGTGGCGGCGAGCTCACGACTCATTCCATAAAGCAGCGCCGTGCGCCGCTCGCGCGCACCCGCCACGCGAGTCTGTTGCCTGACGCTCGCCATGAGGTTCGCGATGACCAGCGCCACAGTCAACATCACGGCGAACGTCACCAGATACTGCGCATCGGCAATCGCGAGGCTGAATCGCGGCGGCACGAAGCAGAAGTCGAAGACGACGACGTTCGCGATGGCGGCGAGCACGGACGGGCCTCGCCCAAACCGCAAACCCGCCGCGACAACGCCCAGCAGGTACACCATCACGAGATTGACCTGCGCCAGATAGGGATACGCCACGAGCGCGATGGCCGTGCAAACCGCGGTGGTGACCAACGCCCAGAAATAACGATCCCAACGGATCGGCACACTCTCCGGAGCAAACACTGCGCCCGTTCCGGCCTTCCGGCTGCGGCTCGGGGCTTCCGTGGGCGCAATCGTCACCACGTCGAAACCACGGGCATGACGCATGAGTTGCGCAGGGGTCGAAGGCCGCAACCACGCGAACCATCCGCGGCGCTTCGGCGCGCCCACGATCAAACGCGTTACGTGGCGCGCCGGGGCGTATTCCAGCAGCACCGCGGCAGCAGACGGCCCATCCAGTGTCACTGTTTCCGCGCCGAGCGATTCCGCCAGCTGCAACAGATCGATGCGCCGGTTGCGCTCCACTTCGGACAAGCGCAGAAGCTGAGGCGTCTCCACATAGACGACGGTCCATTCGGCATCCAGCGCATCGGCCAGCCGCTTGCCGGCGCGCACGAGTTGCTCCGCCTGACCATCCGGCCCGATCGCCACCATGACTCGATCCGCAGCAAGCCGCCGCCGCTCCGAGCGATTGCCCGTGGCGGAAGCCTGCGCGCTGGCCTCGACACGGTCCGCTACTCGACGCAGCGCCAGTTCGCGCAGGGCCAGCAGATTCGGTTTGCGGAAGAACCGTTCAACCGCCGTCGCGGCCTCATCCGCTACGTAGATCTTGCCGGCCTGCAGGCGGGCGAGCAGATCTTCGGGAGTGAGATCGATCAGCTCGACCTCGTCAGCCTCATCGAAGATGCGGTCGGGCAATGTCTCGCGCTGGCGGATGCCCGAGGTCTGCGCAACCAGATCGTTCAGACTCTCGAGGTGCTGGACATTGACCGTGGTCCAGACGCTGATGCCCGCCTGAAGCAACTCCTCGATATCCTGCCAGCGCTTGGGATGGCGCGGCGGCGGATCGCCCCCGAGCAGGTTGGAGTGCGCGAGCTCATCCACCAGCAGGATCGCGGGGCGTCGTTGAAGCGCGGCATCGAGATCGAATTCCTGGCGAACGATGCCACGGTATTGAACGGCAAGGGTCGGCAGCCTATCGAGGCCTTCGAGCAGGCGTTCGGTTTCGAGGCGGCCGTGCGGCTCGACGTATCCCACCACAACGTCCGTGCCGTTGCGATGGACGTGGTGGGCCGCTTCGAGCATCGCGTAGGTCTTCCCCACGCCAGCCGAGGCACCGAAAAAAATACGCAGGCGGCCGCGTTTCGCACGTACCTCCTCCGCCTGGACATGCGCCAGCAACTGGTCAGGATCGGGACGCGCCTCGTTCATCTCATCGCAGCGTATCCAGCGCAAGATTCAGTGCAAGCACATTCACGCGTGGCTCCCCGATCATCCCCAGGAAACGCCCCTCGATGTGCCGTGAAACGAGCGCCTTCACGTCCGTTACGGGGATTCCGCGCGCCCGCGCGACTCGTGCGGCCTGATACTCGATGCCCGCCACGCTCAGGTGTGGGTCGAGGCCGCTGGCAGAGGCGGTGACCAGGTCCACCGGCACGGCGCCGTGTCGACCGGGATCCACAGCCTGCAGGGCCTGAATTCGCGCCTTCACCGCGTCGATCAGCGCGGGGCTGAGCGGGCCCTGATTGGAGCCGCCGGACGCCGCGGCGTTGTTCGGAAACGGCGCTGTCGCGGAGGGGCGGCCCCAGAAGTATCGGGGATCGTTGAAGCTCTGGCCGATGAGGCGGGAGCCGACCGCCTTGCCGCCGCGAATGACCAGACTGCCGCCGGCCTGATTGACGAACAGGAGATTCGCAAGGCCCGTGATCGCACGCGGATACAGCACGCCCGTCAGCACAGTCATGGCGAGGAGCAATACGAGAGCCGGACGAAGCATGAGACGCATCGGAATTTTCTCCTCAGACCAGGTGGGCCAGCACGAGGCCGACATCAATCAATTTGATACCGGCGAACGGAACCAGGATGCCGCCGAGGCCGTAGACCAGCAGGTTCCTCCGCAACAACACGGCCGCGCCGAGCGCGCGGTACTTCACACCTTTGAGCGCAAGCGGAATCAGGAACACGATGATCACGGCGTTGAAAATCACCGCCGACAGAATGGCGGAGAACGGGCTCGCCAGGTTCATCACGTTCAGCGCATTCAGCTGCGGATAGGTCGAGGCGAAGGCCGCGGGAATGATGGCGAAGTATTTGGCGATATCGTTCGCGATGCTGAAGGTGGTGAGCGAGCCGCGCGTCATCAACATCTGCTTGCCGGTCTCGACCACCTCGATCAGCTTCGTCGGGTTCGAATCGAGATCGACCATGTTGCCGGCTTCCTTTGCTGCCTGGGTGCCGGTGTTCATGGCCACCGCGACATCCGCCTGCGCGAGCGCCGGGGCATCGTTCGTGCCGTCACCCGTCATGGCGACCAGGCGTCCCTCGGCCTGATGGTCGCGAATCAGGCGAAGTTTTGCTTCCGGCGTCGCCTCGGCCAGGAAGTCGTCGACGCCCGCCTCTGCCGCAATGGCAGCCGCGGTCAGCGGATTGTCGCCGGTGATCATGATGGTCTTGATGCCCATCCGGCGCAGTTCGCCGAACCGCTCCTTGATGCCACCCTTGACGATGTCCTTGAGTTCGATGACGCCGAGCACGCGCGCGCCATCGCTCACGAGCAGCGGCGTGCTGCCGCGACGTGCAATCTCCTGCACCGCCGGCTGAATGCCTTTCGGAAACACCTGGCCGAGCGCCTCGATGTGCTTCTGGATGGCGTCCGCAGCGCCTTTGCGGATTTTGCGCTCGCCGATGTCGACGCCGCTCATGCGCGTGTGGGCTGAAAATCTGACGAACGTGGCATGGAGCGAAGTCAGATCCCGCTCGCGCAGTTTGAAGCGCTGCTTCGCGAGCACGACGATGCTGCGGCCTTCGGGGGTTTCGTCGGCCAGCGAGGCAAGCTGTGCGGCGTCGGCGAGCTCTTCCTCAGTAATTCCCGGCGCGGGAACGAACGTCGCCGCCTGGCGATTGCCGAGCGTGATGGTGCCGGTCTTGTCGAGCAGCAGCACGTCGACGTCGCCTGCAGCTTCGACCGCACGGCCAGAAGTAGCTATGACGTTTGCCTGCATCATGCGGCTCATGCCGGCCACGCCGATGGCGGAGAGCAGCGCGCCGATGGTCGTCGGGATCAGGCAGACGAGCAACGCTATCAATGCCGTGATAGT
>JBDTUL010000132.1:0-12375 GCA_040007735.1 Gammaproteobacteria bacterium
TCGCTTACATAGTCCCCGCTATGCTCGCGAAACGATCGCCGAAACCTGCTCGATGCGGGTCGCCCTCGCGACGGCGATCATTGCTCGGACACACTCCTAAACCTTGCGTCGCGCCCGGGGGTGTGTGGCGTCGTAAATGCGGGCCAGGTGCTGGAAATCAAGATGAGTGTAGATCTGCGTCGTGGAGATGCTGGCGTGGCCGAGCAGCTCCTGCACAGCGCGAAGATCCTGACTGGATTCAAGCAGATGCGACGCGAACGAGTGCCGGAAGAGGTGCGGATGGGCGTGCATGCTGAGCCCCTGCTGGCGCGCCCAGTAGGCCACGCGGGTTTGCACGGCGCGTGGCCCGATGCGGCGGCCGTTGCGGCCCACGAACACGGCGAACTCACCGACCCGGGCGAGGGTGGCGCGCTCGAGCTTCCACGCCTCGAGTGCGGCGGCCGCCTTGCTGCCGACGGGGATGATGCGTTCCTTGTTCCCCTTACCGGTGACTCGGACGGTGCGGTCGGAGAGGAGGTCGGAGAGGTCTAGTCCGACGAGTTCCGCCAGGCGCAGGCCCGATGAGTACAGCAGCTCCATCATCGCGCGGTCCCGGGTAACGAGCGCGTCGCCGGGCGGCAGCTCCAGCAGCTTGGCCATCTGGTCGACATCGAGCGTGTCCGGCAGTGCGCGGCGGGCTTTGGGGGCGCGCACGTCCAGGGCCGGGTTCTTGTTGAGATTCGGCGACTCGCTAAAGGCTTGCTCGGCTTCCTGGCGCTCGGCTCCCGTCCCGGAGAGCTGGGTGCGGGCGAGTTTGTCCCGCGCGTTCAGCGTTTCACGCAACAGGAATTCGAAGAAGGAGCGCACCGCCGAGAGTCGTCGCTGGATGCTCTTGGGTGCCAGGCCGCTCGCGTGCGAGCGGGCGGCGAACGTACGCACGTGCTGGGTATCGAGCTGGCCCCAGTCCCCGAGCTGTTCCTTGTCGCAGTAGACGACGAGCTCGGCGAGGTCGCGGGCGTAGTTCGAATCCGTGTGGACGGAGAGCTGGCGCTCGGTCGTCATGTACCGACGAAAGCGCGTCACCCACTCGAGCGCGGCGGGAGTCATGGATTCATCGGTCCATCGATAGCGGGCGGCGCAGGAGTGGCCCGCCCCCCGCGCCCATCGTGCGTTTCGCGGGATGGCGCCGCCCGAAGACTCACGCTGCCTCTTCCAGGAAATGCCGTCCGCAGGACAGTGCCGTCCGCAGGACCCTAGCGCGAGCCCAGGGCGTCAGCGATCAGTTCGGCCATGCGGCCGAGGAATTCGGTGCTCATGCCGGGGTGAAAGCGGTCCCGGTCCGTGCTGCCGAGGGCAAGCAGGCCCAGCGCGCCTTTTTCTCCCAGCGGCACCAGCGCAACCGACCCGATGTCGTTCGCTTCCGCGCCAAACAGCAGTTCACGCTGCGAGTCCCGCGCCTGGCCGCAGCGGGGCTTGCCGCTGGCGAACAGCGTTTCGAAGGATTTGAGTCGCGCATCGTCCGCAGCGATGGTGCGCAGGAAGTGCTGACCCGATTCATCCGCCGCCGGCCGGCCGATGAGCAACAGCGCCGAATGGAAGGCGTCGAAGTCTTCGCGCAGGCTGGCTTCCACCTGAGTGAGCACCGCTTCGCGCGTACGTGCGCGCACCACCCGGCGGGTGAAGCGATGGAGTTTTTCGCCGATGGCATCGTTCGCACGCGCCACCTTTACGAACTCGGCGAGCTTCTGCTCGAGCGAGGACTGCTTCTCGCGCAACACTTCCACCTGGCGCTCGACCAGCGAGATGGTCGACCCGCTGCGGACGTGCGGCAGGCGGAGACGGGCGAGCAGCGGCTGGTGCCGCTCGAAGAAGTCCGGATTGTGCTGCAGGAAGCGAGCGGTGGACTCTTCTTCGGATTCCGTCGTGGTGGCGAGGCCCCGAGCTTCTCGTGTCGTCATCTATTCATGCTCCCACGTTCTGTTTTGCGCCGAGCCCCCCAAGGAGCGAGCTCCTATATCTCGACGCGACCTTCAAAAGAGACTTCAGCCGGACCCGTCAGCCAGATGGATTCGCCGGCGCCCGCCCAGTTTACGCGCAACTCGCCGCCGCGCACGCGCACGTGCACGTCTGCGTCCAGTCTGCCGTGATGGCGGCCGACGGCGACGGCTGCACAAGCACCCGTTCCACAGGCGAGTGTCTCGCCGGTGCCGCGCTCGAAGACGCGCAGGTTGATGTGAGTGCGATCCAGAATTTCCATGAAGCCGACGTTCACGCGCTTCGGAAAGCGCCGGTGCGACTCGATGGCCGGGCCGAGCCGATCGACCGGCGCTGCATCCGCAGACGGCACCGTCAGTACGGCGTGCGGATTGCCCATGGAAACCGCGCCGATCTCCACCTGCGTGCCAGCCACGTCCAGCGGATACACATGAGCTTCACTGCTTGCCTCGAATGGCAGCGACGCGGGCGCAAAGTTAGGCACGCCCATATCTACGGAAACCGTTTCAGCGTTCTGTACACGAGCTTGAATGAGGCCTGCGGGGCTATCCATGGTGAATGTGCCGGCCTGTGCCTTGCCGCGGCGATGGAGAAGAGCGGCGATACACCTCGCGCCGTTCCCACACTGCTCTACCTCGAAACCATCCGCATTGAAGATGCGATAGAACACCGCCGTGCCGGCGCGCTTGGGCGGTTCGAGCACCAGCGCCTGATCGAAGCCGACGCCTGTATGGCGGGCGGACAGCCGCCGCCACTGCTCAGCCGTGGGGAGCTGGGCCCCAGCCGGTGCGTCGAACACGATGAAGTCGTTCCCGAGCCCGTGCATCTTCGTGAAATCGATGCGCATGCGGCGAGAATACCTGAATCAATTCAACTGGTAATCACCCTAAGGATGGAGTGATGGCCGCGCGGCGGCCTACCTTCGCCGGCAGAGCACCTCGCTTACATGCCTGGGCTCACACTTCAAGAAGCCCTCAATCGCCGGGCGGCTGAGAGCGGTGGTCGTAGGCTACGGGCGCTATCGAAGCTGTGCGCGGTCGCGGTACATGCAGCGATCCATCACCGTGAAAATGCCAGCCGCCCGGGCGCGGGCCGCTGCTGCTTCATCCACAACGCCATCCTGCAACCACAGCGCCGGAAACTTCAGCCGTATGCAGTCGTCGACGATGGCAGCGACATGCTCGGGCCGCCGGAACACCTCCACCACATCAATTGTTTCCCCCGGCCGCAGCACCGACCGGGCGTGATCGAGGTCCGGAACGGCCGTCTCGCCCAGCACGCTGCTCGCCGAAGGCGTCACGGGAATGATTCGATAACCGAAGCCCTGAAGTGCCCGCGCCACCGAGTGACTCGGCCGCGTCGGGTCTGAGGAAAGACCGATCACGGCAATGGTTCGCGCCGTGCGTAGAAGATTCTCTATCTCGCTGTGATCCGGGTTCCGGAACATGAGGGAAACCTTGGCCGTAAGTAGCACCGGAACGTAGTCTAGCCACAGAAAACAGGCCCTGACACAAGGCCAGCCAAAGGGAGTTCAAAGTGGTCTCGAATTTGTCGCACAAGGTTCTGGTCGCCGCACTCGTCGCATCCTCGTGGTTGTCCTCTGCTGTGGCGGCGGAAGATGCGCCCGAAGCAGCGGACGCCCCGGCATCCGCCGAGCAGAAAGGTCCGGATCTCAATTATCGGACCGGCAAGATCGTCCTGCCGAACAAGGTGGCCACGCTCCGCCTGGATTCCGACTATCGGTATCTGAGCCCGACCGAAACGCAGAAACTGCTGGTCGCCTGGGGTAACCCCCCGGAAGCGGCGAGCGACACCGAGGGCGCCGTGGTGCCCACGTCCATCGATCCGTTTTCGAAGAATGGCTGGGCCGTGGTGCTGTCGTACACCGATGATGGGCATGTGGATGACTCCGACGCCCGCAAGATCAACTACACCGAGCTGATGGCCGACATGAAAAAGTCGACCAAAGAGGAGAACGAAGAACGCGTGAAGGCCGGCTACCAGGCCGTGAACCTCGTCGGCTGGGCCACCGAACCGCGGTATGACTCCACCGCGCACAAGATGTACTGGGCCAAGGAGCTCGACTTCGGCGGCGGCGAGCACACACTCAACTACGACGTGCGGGTTCTGGGCCGCGAAGGCGTGCTGTCGATGAATGCCGTTGCCTCCGTGGGCCAGCTCACTGATATTCAGCAAAACATGCAGCAGCTGATTCAACTCGCCGACTTCAACGAAGGCCAGCGGTACGAAGAGTTCAACGGCAGCAAGGACCGCCTTGCCGCCTACGGGCTGGGCGCGCTGGTTGCAGGCGGCGTCGCCGCGAAACTCGGGTTGTTCGCGAAGGCGTTCGCGCTACTGATCGCCTTCAAGAAGATTCTGCTCGTCGGCGTCGTGGCCCTCGGCGGCTTCTTCTCCAAATGGTTCAAGGGTCGCTCGAAGGAGCAACCCGGCAGCTGATGGCACAGCGCGAGTTCAAAGTCCGCATCGAGCCGCACGGGCGCACTGTCGCCGTAAGTGACGAGCGCGCGGTGCTCGATGCGGCGCTCGCGGCAGGTTTGAATCTGCCGCATAGCTGTAAATCCGGGCACTGCTCTTCCTGTCGCGCGCGGCTGATCTCGGGAGAAATTCACTACCCCAACGGCCGCACGCTGGGGCTCTCCGCGCAGGAAGCGGAACAGGGCTACATTCTGCTTTGTCAGGCTCGGCCCCGGTCGGATCTCACGGTCGAAGCTCGCATCATCGCGAACGCCGGGGACGTCGAAATCAAGACGCTGCCGTGTCGTATCGCGAAGCTGAATCGCCTTGCGCCCGATGTCATGCAGATGTTCCTGCGCTTGCCGGCGGTGGAATCGATTCGCTTCCAGCCCGGCCAGTATCTCGATGTGTTGCTGGAAGGCGGGGAGCGTCGCAGCTTTTCCATCGCCAGCCCACCTCATGATAGTGATTTGCTGGAGCTGCACGTGAGGCGCGTTCCAGGCGGCGGGTTCACTGAGGCGCTGTTCGAGCGGCTGCAGGTGGGCGCGTTACTGAGAATCGAAGGGCCGATCGGGCAGTTCATTTACCGGGAGAGCACCAGTCCCGCTTTGTTGATTGCGGGCGGCACGGGGTTCGCGCCGCTCAAGTCGATGCTGAGACATGCATTGGAGCGCGGCTCGCCGCGGGAGATTCACCTCTACTGGGGCGCGCGGCGCGAAGTGGATGTGTACGAGGAAGCGCTGGTGCTGGAGTGGGTTCGCGCTCACCCGGAGCTGCGATTCAAAGTCGTTCTCTCGGAGGCCGCGGACCGTGACCCGTCGGCTCCGCATCGCCAGCTCGGCTGGGTTCACGAGGCAGTGCTGGCTGACCACCCTGCGCTCAATGCTTTTGAAGTTTACGCCGCCGGCCCGCCCGCTTTGATCGAAGCCATCCGCTCGAGCTTCCCCAGCCACGGCGTCAGCGAAGACCGCCTGCACTTCGACTCGTTCGACTACGCCCCGCGCTAGAGAATTTCTGATTGCTTGGTTTTTTCTGCAAACCAAACAAGAAAATAATATTCTTCTTTCCGAAACCACTGAATCAGAGATTCGCTAAATCCTGAATCTCTCGCGCAGCTCGCTCGCCATGCGGCGGCTTACTTGCAGAGGGGCGGGCGCGCCGCGCAAGCGCACGAAATACTGGCCCTCGGTGTTCCGGTCGATCGTTTCGAGGTACCGCACGCTGACGAGCGTGTTGCGGTGAATGCGCACGAACGTGGTGCCAAATTCCTCCTCGAGCGAGCGCAGGGAGTCCTCGATGAGGTCTTCGCCTTTGCCATGCCGAACAGTGGTGTACTTCTGCTCGGCGAAAAAGAAAATGACGTCTTCGATCGGAATGAGCCGCAGCCCTTCGCGATTGCGCGCGGCGATGTGGGTGCGACGGGTCGGCCCCTCGTTCGTCGCGGCGATTCGCTGCAGCTGCGGCCGGGTTAGTCGGCCGGCTTGAGTCAGGGCTGCGGCGAGCTTCTCCTTGCGGATGGGCTTCAGCAAATACCCAACCGCCTGCGCGTCGAACGCGTTCATGGCGTATTCGTCGTATGCAGTGGTGAAGATCACGGCGGGAGGCTCGACCAGAGAGTTGAGTTGCCGCGCGGCCTCGATGCCATCCATGCCGGGCATGCGCACGTCCAGCAACACGACATCCGGCGTGACTTCCACGGTGAGCTTCAGGGCCTCTTCACCGTTCGCGCCTTCCCCCACGATCTCCAGATCCCCGATTTCATCGAGCAGGCTGCGCAGCCGCTCTCGCGCCAGCGATTCGTCGTCCACGATCAGCACTCGCAATTTCACCGTGCAGTCCTTTTCAAGCCGGCAGCTTCGTACGATCCTCGACGTGCGGAAAACGCAGGGTCACGATGTATTCCGAATCGAAGCGGCCCGCCTTGACGAGCGCTCGCTCGCCATACATCAGGGCCGTCCGCTCGCGGATGTTCGCCAGGGCGAGATTGTTACCCTTGCCTTCGCGCCCGGAGTGGCGGTCCGTCACAGCATTGCGAACCACGATGGTGATGAGGCCGCCCGTGAGCTCCCCCGTGACGATGACAACCCCGCCCAGGGGCTGCGGCTCGACGCCGTGATAGATGGCATTCTCTAGCAACGGCTGCAGCAGCAGGCCAGGCACCAGCGCTTGCTTGGGGAGTTCCGCGATGTTCCAGATTACACGCAGCCGCGGTCCGAGCCGCAGCTCTTCGATTCGCTGATAGATGCGCGCGACTTCCAGTTCTTCCTCGAGCGTGATCGTATTGCGCTTTTCACTGAGGTTCGCGCGGAAGAGGTCCGCCAGATCCTGCACCGCCTGCTCGGCCTGCACCGGGTCGGACCGCGTGAGCGATGCGATGGTGTTCATGCTGTTGAACAGGAAGTGCGGGCGGATGCGCGCCTGAAGCGCATGCACGCGTGCGCGCGCCTGCATCTCTACGTTCCTCTGCCATTCGTGTGCAACGTAGAAATAGCGCAAGGCCAGAGCAGTGATCACGAAGCCGATGGTGATGTTTCGGAGAGTGAAGTCCAGCAACTGCTGCGGAAACAACAACGCGATGCCGACATCCAGCGCGTACTGCGTGCGGCCGATGTACCAGGCGACAGCGGAAACGATTGTGATGACTGCGGCGATGAGGGCCAGCACCACGGCGGAAACCTTCGCCGCGCTGAGTTTGCGCAGTGGCCGGCTCGCCCAGCAGAGCAGGCCCGCGCCCGCAAGCGCGATCCAGACCAGGAACAGCGACATGCGGGACAGGTCGAACCAGAACCCAAGCGTCTCGTTCCGGCCCGCGAGCACCAGCACGAACGCCGTCAGCTCGACGATGAGAACGATCGCGAGCGCGGCGCGCGACGCGCAGAAATCCGGAAGGTAGTACTCGCCGTCTTCGCCCGCCGCGTCGGTTTTCATTTGTCGCGTTGGGGGTCGGAACTCCGCTCGAACAGCTCGGCCTTCAGCCGGTAGGTCGCGGAGATGTCTTCGTCTCCGTAGCCCCGGCTGACCAGCTCCGCGTATTCGCCGAGCATGCGTTCCACCACCGGCAGCGTTACGCCGAAGCGTGCTGCCATATCGCGGCAGATGCCGAGATCCTTCGCATGCAGGCGCACGCGGAACCCGGCGGGAAAACTTCCACGCACCATGTTCGGCGCGCGGTGAACGAAGTACCAGCTGGAGCCGGCGCCTTTGCCGAGCGTGTCGACCACTTTCTCGAGCGGCAACCCCTGTGCGCGCGCGAACGCCATGGCCTCGGAACACGCTTCGATGATTCCGGCGCACATGATCTGGTTGGTGGCCTTCGCCGCCTGGCCGCTGCCGGTGGCGCCGAAGTGCGTGACCGTTTTGCCCATCGCCGCGAGGATCGGCTGCGATCGGGCGAACGCGTTCTCCTCACCGCCCACCATGATGGCGAGCGTGGCATCGCGTGCGCCTTCAGTGCCGCCGCTGACCGGGCAGTCCAGGAATTCCACTTGCCTGGGGCGCAGGATTTCGGCTGCGCGGCGTGCGGTCTCTGCGCCCACCGTTGACGAATCCAGCACGAGAGCGCCGGGCGAAAGGCCGGGCGCGAGCGCGTTGACCACGTCGAGCACATCCCGGTCTGCCGACACACAAATCACCACCGCGTCCGAGATGCGCGCCAATTCCTCGGGGGATTCCGCCGCGACGACACTAAGCTCGGCCGCCAGCGTGCGGGACTTTTCGGAGCTGCGGTTCCAGACACCCGACAGCAGGCCCGCGCGATGAAGATTGCGCGCCATGTGCAGGCCCATGGCACCGAGACCGACGAATCCAACGCGCATGATGTCCTCTCCCCGCAGCCTGGGCGGCTGTGGGGCGAACTATAAAGTGTCCGGGGGCCGCGGCGTTACTTGCCGCAGGCGCTCTTGCGATCGGTCAGCACCCGCGCGCGGTAGGCGTCGGCTTCGGCGTCGGTGAGGTATTCGCGCGCGCCGTCCTTGCCGTCCTTATAGATGCGGCGGCTCTGGATGGCCTTTTCGTAGTTCGCGGTGGCTTCCTTGCACTGCTTTTCCTTGATCTTCGCCACGTCCTGCTTGACGGTGTCTTCGGTCGCCCGCTGCGCCTGCTGGTCGGCGATGTTGGCGTTCGAAGTGGCGAGATGCTGCTGATCCGCACTATCGGTGGACTCAGAGGCGGCGTTGGGGTCGCCCATGCTCGGGTGATTCCGGTCCGATTTGATGAGGACGGAGCCGGGAACCCACTTGTCGCTGTACTGGATGCGCCCCTGCGCATCGGTCCAGCGCCAGACGTCGGCGTGAGCGGCGGACATGACCCCGATCAGGGTCGCAGTGATGGCTAGAATGCGGAACATGTGCGGATGCCTCCCCGGTGGCCGGAGTATCGCTGGTCCCCTCGATTGCGCTGATTGAACCGCGTCACAGTCGAGGGAAAAGCGACCCTGCCTCACGATACCGCACTCATCGCGCTGGTGGGGATTGGGTTCGTCCTGGCCTTGCGGATTTGGCTTTATCGCGATACGGGTGCGGCTGCCTCTCATCGTGGGCTACCGCGCCGCCCCAAAGAAAAAGGGGTCGTTGCCGACCCCTTTTCCGAGAACCGAGCAGGAGTCGCCTCCTGCTCCATGACCCAAACGATCAGCCCGTGTAGGCACGCTCGCCGTGTGCCGAGATGTCGAGGCCTTCGCGTTCTTCTTCTTCCGAGACGCGCAGTCCGAGGGTGAACTTGACGATCATGGCGGCGACGAACGAGACCACACCCGTCCAGATCACGACCACGCCCACTGCCTTGGCCTGAATGATCAGCTGCGCCCAGATGCCGGGGTAGCCCATCTTGACGGTAACCCAATCCACGACCAGGCCGGGCCCGCCGAGGCTGGGCGCGTTGAACACACCCGTGAGCAGCGCGCCGAAGATGCCGCCAACTGCGTGGACACCGAAGACATCCAGCGCGTCGTCCGCACCGATGAGCTTCTTGAGGCCCGTGACACCCCAGAGGCAGACGACGCCGGCGCCGAGGCCGATGACGAACGCGCCCGGGATACCGACGTTACCGGCGGCCGGCGTGATCGCGACGAGGCCGGCGACGGCACCCGAGGCGGCACCCAGCATCGACGGCTTGCCCTTGATGAGCCACTCCGCGAACGTCCAGGAACACACCGCGCAGGCCGTGGCCAGGTAGGTGTTGATGAACGCGAGGGCGGCCGACGGACCCGCTTCGAGGGCGGAGCCGGCGTTGAAGCCGAACCAGCCGAACCACAGCATCGAGGCGCCGATCATCGTCATCGTGAGGCTGTGAGGAGTGAACGACTCCTTACCGAGCCCGATGCGCTTGCCCAGGATGAAGGCGGCCACGAGGCCGGCGACACCCGAGTTGATGTGCACGACGGTGCCGCCGGCGAAGTCCAGAGCACCCCACTGCCAGAGCAGGCCCGCAGTGGCGTTTTGAGCGTCGACCACGTCTGCGCTGGTGTAGGCGTCGGGGCCGGCCCAGAACCAGACCATGTGCGCGACCGGGATGTAGCTGAAGGTGAACCAGATCACCAGGAACAGCAGGATCGCGGAGAACTTCACGCGTTCCACCAGCGACCCGACGATCAGGCAGCAGGTGATGGCCGCGAAAGTGGCCTGGAACGCTACGAACACCAACTCGTACATCGGGGTGGCCTTACTGAAGGTCGCACCGAGCGAGAAGGCGCCGGTGGCCGCGTCGAACGTGCCCTTTAGGAAGAGCCGGTCGAAGCCGCCGATGAACTCATTGCCGGCCGTGAACGCCAGCGAGTAACCGTAAATACACCACAGCACTGTGATGAGCGAGAAGCCGACGAACGTTTGCATCAGCACGGAGAGCATGTTCTTGCTGCGGACCAGGCCGCCGTAGAACAGACCCAGGGCCGGTACTGCCATCAGCAGGACGAGCGCTGTGGAGGCGAGCATCCAGGCGGTGTCGCCTTTGTTTGGCACCGGCGCCGCATCGGCGGCCAGAGCCAGGGTCGGCCCGAGTGCCGCGACAGCGACACCTGTTACCAGGCTGAGGAGCTGGAATATTGTTTTCTTAGGGGCAGTGCGCATGATCTCTCCCGGAGGGCTGTTCGTTTCGTAATCTGCATCGTCTAGGCGGTGTGCGCTGCGGACACCAGCAGACGCGTGCAGTGGCCGTGCGTAAGCTTGTGAAGCGCGCAAGCAAAGTGCAGATTCCGTGCCATGGAAAATTTCGGTGAAGTTTCCACGGCTTGCGCTCAGAGCGAGGCGCCCCGCGCACTGTTTTGGAGCCGCCTGCAGCGCGGCTGCGTCAAATCAGGGCAGTCAATGCACGAGGAATGAAACGTCATGGAGCAATTTCGTATCGATGAGATCGCCCGCCGCTTGTTCGAGAGCGTGCCCCCGGCGTTCCGCAGCATGCAACAGGATCTCGAGACCAACTTTCGGGCGGTCCTGCGCGCGAGCCTGGGGAAGCTCGACCTGGTCACCCGGGACGAGTTCGACACCCAGCGCCGGGTGCTCGAGCGCACTCGGGAGATGGTTGAGCAGCTGGAGGGGAAGGTGAAGGCGCTGGAGGAGTCGGCGGGCAAGTAGGCGCCGGTGATGCCCGGACCTTTGAGGCCTGTGCCGATCGGACCCTCGCTGGGGTGCTGTGCGGTTCGTGCATTTCAGCGCACGTGCTGCCCATGAAGACCCATTCTCAGCCGCCCGGCGATTGAGGGCTTCTCAAGCGCACCTGTGCATTTCTCTGCATTTGCATCAGGCATGGGGCGGGTGCGGGGTGTGTGCAGTTCATAAGCTCGGTGTGGGTTACACGTCGGGCGAATCAATGACTCTTGGAGTAATCGCGAGTCGCGCACAGGTGGGGTTGAATGCGCCGCTCGTGCAGGTGGAAGTGCATCTGGGCAGCGGGCTGCCGATGTTCACCATCGTGGGCCTGCCCGCCACGGCAGTGAAGGAAAGCAAAGAGCGCGTACGTGCGGCGCTGGCAAACTCGAACTTCGAGTTTCCGGCCGGGCGCATCACGGTGAATCTCGCGCCGGCGGATGTGCCGAAGGAAGGCGGGCGTTTCGATCTGCCGATTGCTCTGGGTCTGCTCGTGGCCTCAGGGCAGGTGAAGGTGGCGGAAGATGTCGCTGCCGATCTGTTCGCGGGAAACGAGTTCTACGGCGAGCTGGCACTGAGCGGCGAGCTGAAACCGGTGAAAGGTCTGTTGCTCGCCGCCGCTCATGCCGCGCAGGCCGGTCATGGGCTCATCGTGCCGCGGGCCAATGCGGAAGAGGCGTGCATCGGTGCCAGCACGTGCGTTCGCGGAGCCGGGCACCTGCTCGATGTCTGCAAGCACCTTCAGGGTTTAGAACCGCTAGCGCTCTTTCACAGCAACAGCAACAGCAACAGCGACCGCGCATCGCCGGCTGCCCATGCTGATCGGCCAGACCTCTTGGATGTGCGCGGTCAACTGCAGGCGAAGCGCGCTCTCGCGATCGCTTCTGCTGGGTCCCACAGTCTTCTGATGGTCGGGCCGCCCGGTTCCGGCAAAAGCATGCTCGCGCGGAGATTCGCAGGGCTCCTGCCGCCACTGGACGATGCCGAGGCCCTCGAAGTCGCCATGATCGGGTCGGCCAGTTACGTGGGCTTCGATGCTCGCAACTATGGAAAGCGGCCGTTCCGTTCGCCCCATCACACCGCGACTGTGAATGCCATTGCGGGCGGCGGGCCCGATGCGCGCCCGGGTGAAGTGAGCCTCGCCCATCGCGGCGTGCTCTTTCTGGACGAGCTGCCCGAATTCGATCGGCGCGCGCTCGAAGCACTGCGCGAACCGCTCGAGACGGGGGTCATCTCAGTGTCACGCGTCGCCATGCAGGCGGAGTACCCCGCGGAGTTTCAACTCATCGTGGCAATGAACCCCTGCCCGTGCGGATACCAGGGCGACGGAAGTGACCGATGCACCTGT
>JBDTUL010000133.1:0-12337 GCA_040007735.1 Gammaproteobacteria bacterium
CCCTGAGTCAATCAGGCGG
This sequence comes from Gammaproteobacteria bacterium, assembly GCA_040007735.1. GTDB lineage: Bacteria > Pseudomonadota > Gammaproteobacteria > Steroidobacterales > Steroidobacteraceae > JADGHX01. Next base: position 20 of record JBDTUL010000133.1, read on the forward strand.
GCGCCGCCTGCGCCCGCCGCGTTACACTGGCCGTCTGTTTCGAAGGCCCACCGCTATGGCAAAAGCAAAAAAACCGTCTCTTACATCAACCAAGGCCGTGTCGCAGGGCGACGCCGAAGACGCCGTGCGCACGTTGCTGCAATGGGCGGGCGAAGATCCCAAGCGTGAAGGGCTGCTCGACACGCCGAAGCGCGTGGCGGTCGCCTACCGTGACTGGTTCTCCGGTTACGACTCCGACCCTGCGGATTATCTGCGGCGCACGTTCGAAGAGGTGGGCGGGTATGACGAGATGATCGTCCTGCGCGACATCTCGTTCGAATCTCACTGCGAGCATCACATGGCGCCCATCATCGGGCGCGTGCACATCGGCTATCTGCCCACGAACAAAGTGGTCGGCATCAGCAAGCTCGCGCGCGTGGTGGAAGGGTATGCGCGGCGCTTCCAGGTGCAGGAAAAGCTCACGGCCCAGATTGCCGCCTGCATCAATGATGTGTTGAAGCCGCGCGGCGTTGGCGTGGCGGTCGATGCGGTTCATGAATGCATGACCACCCGCGGCGTCCACAAGCGCGGAGTCTCGATGGTGACGAGCCGCATGATGGGCACGTTCAGAGAAGACGCCCGAACGCGCGCGGAGTTCCTGCAATTCATTGCGATACGTGGGGCGCGAGAGGTTTGAGGCACGGAACGTTTACTCGGCTGCGCGTCTAACCAGGCAACATTCTTTCTTCGGAGGCGCCATGAGAATTGCGTACACCGGTTCGATGGCTGTCGCCCTGGGCGCTTTGTTGCTGGCATTCGCTGTCCCGGCGTCAAGCGCCCCGCGCGATGCCGCGCCTGATACCTGGGAAGGCCTGAAGCTGGTTCAGCGACCGGGGCTCGATACGGTGTATGTGCGGGAAGGCGTCGATCTCGCCAAGTACAAGCGCGTGGCGCTCGACCCGGTGGAAGTGTCGTTCGACAAGAACTGGGATCCGCGGCGCGGCCCAGGCGGTTTCGACAAGGCCGACCCACAGAAAATTCGCAAGAATCTGGCGAAGCTCGCCCGCGACGTGTTCAAGCGCGAGCTGGAAAGAAAGGGCGGCTACCCGCTCGTCGACGATTCGGGCGATGACGTCCTGCGAGTGCGTGCGCAGATTGTCGACCTGTACATCAATGCGCCCGAGACGAACAACCCGGCCACTCGCACCTACGTCATCGACGCGGGCGAGATGACACTCATTGCGGAGCTCTACGACTCACAAACCAACGCGCTGATCGCACGCGTGACGGATCGTGAGCGCGGTCTGGAAAGAGGCCTCAACGAGCTTCAGATCGCCAACAGCGTGACCAACACCGCCGAGGCCGATCGAATCATCACCGCCTGGGCGCGCCGCCTGCGCAGCGCGCTGGATAAAGCGCGCAGTTAGGACTGACGGCCCGGGCGTAGCTACGCGCATCAGCAGGCGGCAAAAACCGCGCTTTTTGCCGCCGGAAACAACGCTGATGTCCGAAAAAGCGCCGGGCCGCGCAGGCCGCAGGCGACTTTTTTCCAATAGACCTACGCCGCGTCGCTGCTGCTGCGGGACCGCTTGCGCTCGTTTTCCTTCAGGAAACGCTTGCGCACCCGGATGGCCACAGGCGTGATTTCGACCAGTTCATCGTCGGCGATGAATTCCACCGCATATTCCAGCGTGAGCGGAATGGGCGGCGTCAGCAGGATGGCGTCGTCCTTACCGGCGGCACGCACGTTGGTGAGCTTCTTCGTCTTGATGGGGTTCACCACCAGGTCGTTCTCACGGCTGTGGATGCCGATGATCATGCCTTCGTACAGCTTCTCGCCGGGGTTCACGAACATGCGGCCCCGCTCCTGCAGGTTCCACAGCGCGTAGGCCACCGCTTCACCCTGCTCGTTGCTGATGAGCACGCCGTTGTGGCGGTCCGGAATCTCGCCTTTGTTGGGCGCGAAGCCGTCGAAAATGTGGCTGATCAGGCCCGAGCCGCGAGTCATCGTCATGAAGTCGCCCTGGAAGCCGATGAGCCCACGCGCCGGCACCCGGTATTCCAGGCGTGCGCGCCCGCGGCCGTCCATCTGCATGTCGGTCAGCTCGGCGCGGCGTGAGCCCAGCGCTTCCATGACCGCGCCCTGGTGCGACTCTTCTATATCTACGGTGAGCGCCTCGTACGGCTCGTGCACTACACCATCGACCATCTTGGTGAGCACCTGCGGGCGGGACACGGCGAGCTCGAAGCCTTCGCGCCGCATGTTCTCCAGCAGGATGGTCAGGTGCAGCTCGCCGCGACCCTGCACGCGGAAGATGTCCGGCTCGGCGGTGTCTTCGACGCGCAGGGCGACGTTGCTCTGCAGCTCGCGGTGCAGGCGTTCGCGGATCTGGCGGCTGGTGACGAACTTGCCCTCGCGGCCGGCGAGGGGCGAGGTGTTCACCTGGAAATTCATCGCGATGGTCGGCTCGTCCACGCGGATGGGCGGCAGGCCCACCGGGTTCACCGGGTCGCAGATGGTGACGCCGATGTTCACATCGTCGATACCCGTGATGGCGACGATGTCGCCGGCAAAGGCCTCGCCGACCGGCACGCGCTCCAGACCGGTGTAGGTGAGCACCTGGCCGATCTTGGCTGGGCCCCGATCCTCGTCGCCAAAGCGCAGGACCACCTGCTGCCCCGGGCGCACCGACCCCTTGCGGAGGCGGCCGATGCCGATGCGGCCTACATAAGAGTTGTAGGCCAGGGTGGAGATCTGGAACTGCAGCGGCTGCGAGACGTCGGCGGCCGGAGGCGGCACATGCTTGAGCACCGCCTCGAACAGCGAGCTCATGTCGGGCTGCTTCTCGGTGTAGTCCGTGCTGGCCCAGCCCTGCAGGGCCGAGGCGTAGATGACCGGGAAGTCGAGCTGCTCGTCAGTGGCACCCAGCTTGTCGAACAGTTCGAAGGTCTGGTCGATGACCCAGCCGGGGCGGGCGCCCGGACGGTCGATCTTGTTGACCACCACGATGGCCTTCAGCCCGAGCGCCAGCGCCTTGCGGGTGACGAAGCGGGTTTGCGGCATGGGGCCTTCCACCGCATCCACCAGCAGCAGCACGCCATCCACCATGGAAAGGACGCGCTCCACCTCGCCGCCGAAGTCGGCGTGGCCGGGGGTATCCACGATGTTGACGCGGGTGCCGCCGTACTCGACGGCGCAGTTCTTGGCGAGGATGGTGATGCCGCGCTCGCGCTCGATGTCGTTCGAGTCCATGACCCGCTCCACGATTTTCTCGTGGGCCGCAAAGGTGCCGGACTGTCTCAACAGGCAGTCCACGAGGGTGGTCTTGCCATGGTCGACGTGCGCGATGATCGCGATATTGCGAATGGGACGGTGCATGGGGGTTGGGAATTCGCCTGGCCGAAGCCGGGCCAAAAAAGGGTGCGCAGGGTACCAGATCCAGGCAACCCCCGCCCTGCGGCGGGAGATGACAGTTTTTCAGGTCTCGGAGGGTGGGATTGGGGCGGCCGCGCCCAGGGTCACTCCTTCGGGCCGCCCGGCGATTGAGGGCCTCCGGGTTGCAAGGGTCCGCCAGAGCCCTCAATCGCAGGGCGGCTGAAGAGCGAGCCGAAGCTCAATCGCCGGGCGGCTCAATCGCAGGGCGGCTGAAGAGCGAGCCGAAGCTCAATCGCCGGGCGGCTGAAGAGCAAGCCGAAGCTCAATCGCCGGGCGGCTGAAGAGCAAGCCGAAGCTGAGTCGTCGGTGTTTCGCGACGTTCGAACGGTCGGCCGGACACGCCGCCGAATCGCCACCCCAAAGCGCTAACCCCGGATCGCACCCTCCAGAAAGGCCCACCCACCCAGGCGCCGTCCTGGGGGTGCACCAAATTTGGCGACACGCCCCCGAAAGCACCCCCCTGGACCAAATTGGAGGCCCGCCAGCTCGCGGACGACGAGGCGTGCACCGAACCGGGCGAGCGACTTCAGGCGCATGTCGGGGTTGGGTCTCACGTGCGAGCACATCGTCACGACGCTCGACGCAACATCACTAAGACTAAAGTCGCATCTTTGAGACGGATGGGAATCGGAACAGGATGTCCCAGCTGGGACAACCAGCGGTCCGATTTTTATCAGACCTTCTGAGATCCACGCGAACAGAACCGACGAACTAGCGTTCACGCTGAGGCGAGTGACTGCGGCGAACGACAACGTGCAGTCGTGATCGCTGCACGCGACGAAGACTGTGTGCGGCGCCTGCGCGGGCTCGAGACCACCCTCGGGTGCCGCCTGCTCAGACAAAAGTCGTAGTCGCACGGCGGCGGCCAGGTGACCGATTCCGAGCACGTTGAACTCGCAATGTGTGATTTGCATGCGCGCAGGGTAAGCGTGCGAGCGCGCCGCTACCCTGCGCAATAGTGCTGCGTTTACCGAGAAATGCGCGCTGCGCCGACGCCCTGGACGGTCACGTTTTGTGGCCGAAATGGAGCGACCGGGTGGCCAGTCTGACCTCCAGCAGGAAGACGCCGAAGGAGGCGGTGAGGCAGATCATCGCGAGCACGAAAAGCATGGCGATGGGTATAGACAAGTTGACTGAGACAAACGCGCTCGTAAAGAGAGTCATGACCACGAGTGATACAAGTAGTGCGGATACCGCACACAGAGCAATCGCGATGTTTATGTAGTGCGCGCGACGAGCAAGCACGCGTAAACTATCCGCTGTTGATTCAGTCCGCGCTTTCTCGTCATGCGCTTGTATCTCGAGCCAGCGCGCCCGATCCACGATGCGAGCGAGGCGATTTGTGAGCACGCCCAAGGTGACTCCAACTCCTGACAGGAGAAAAACGGGAGCCACTGCTGATTGGATCAAATGTACGATGTCCATACAGCTATCATAGGCAAGACGCACTGCAGCATCTGGTGTGTTAAAGTCACCCCGCCTTTTTTTGAAACGATTGCCGCCCCTGACGCGGCAGAGGCCGAAGTACATATGGCTCGGAAGAAGCCTACTCGCCGCGCGGAGCGCGGCACGGATGAACCTGTGAGAAATGACGGACCGGCCGAAGAGGCAACCGCGCTCGCTATCAAGCGGGAGCTTGCCTCGGAACTGCATCGGGCCATGAAGAAGCAGAAGATGTCCCAATCGGAGCTCGCTCGCCGCATGAGGACGAGCCGCGCCGTGGTGCATCGGCTGCTGAAGCGTGACGACCCCTCCGTAACTCTGTCGACGATCAGTCGTGCAGCGGTTGCACTGGGGCGTAACGTCAAGGTCCGCATCAAGAACTGACGATGTTCGTCGGCGTCGAGCTGCGCACCGGCGCGGCCGGCGAGTGCCGCTGACCAGGCGGCATGGGAGCAGGCTGCCTGTAGAATTGCAGGCACATGCGCCCTGATGCGAAATCGAGACACGACGCTCAGCTTCTGGCTGAGTGTCGTGTCCGTGCCGTCGATCTCCTGAAGCGAAACCTGACGCCCGCGGGCATTCTCGCGGCAACAGCGAACCCGCGCGCGCAAAAGCGCGGCTACACCGCCATCTTTGGGCGAGATGCGGCCATCTGCGCCATCGGAATGGCGCTCTCCGGCGATGCATTGCTCGAGGCCGAAGCGGTCACGGGCCTCGCCACGCTCGCCGTCCACCAGGCCCCAAACGGCCAGATACCCAAATTCGTCGACGCCGAGCATCGCGAGGCGGACTTCTGGTATCTCGGCTGCATCGACTCGACGTTGTGGTGGCTCATCGCCATCGCGTTCCTGGATTCGCGGCAGCGGCCGCGCGGGCTTACGCGCAAATACGCGAAGCACATCCGGCTCGCGTTGCAGTGGCTGCTCGCGCAGGAACACCAGCGGTTCTATCTGCTGCAGCAGAACGAAGCGAGCGACTGGGCGGACATCATGCCGCGCTCCGGGTTCGTGCTGTACACGAACGCGCTCTGGTATCACGTCAAGCGTCTGTATCGCGTCGAGCACGCGCGTGAGACGCGGGACAGTTTCAACGGTTTGTTCCATCCCTTCTCCGCCGGCATCGCGGAGTATCGGCGGGCGCGCCTGTTGAATGAGTACGTGCTGCGCACGGCTCGCAATCGCGACTTGTACCTGAGCTTCGTCAACTTTTCGTTCTTCGGGGATGAAGGCGATGCGTTCGGAAACGTGCTCGCGGTGCTCTACGGTCTCAGTGACGCAGGCCCCGCACAGAAAATTCTTCGCTCACTGAGGAAGTCGGGTATGCACGAACCGTATCCATTGCAGGTGGTCGTGCGTCCCATCCGAAAGAAGAGCGCGCTGTGGCGGCCGTACATGTCGCGTCATCGGCAGAACGCTGCCTGGCAGTATCACAACGGCGGCATATGGCCGATGGCGGGCGCGTTCTGGGTGTGCGCGTTGGCCGAGCAGGAGCAGAAGCGCGAGGCGCGCGCCGGTCTCGTGCAACTTGCGCGCGCGTGCGAGCTGGACAACTGGTCTTTCGCCGAATGGTTGCATGGCAAAACGCTGGCGCCTCACGGCATGCGCGGCCAGTCCTGGAATGCAGCCGGCTTTCTTATGGCACACCATGTGGTCTCTATAACGGAACGGAGAATGACTGACGTCTAGTACACTGACGCTCGCGATGTAGCGCAGGAGCGGCCTGGCTTTCACGGAGCCATCGGAGGCGTATTGGACGAACTGATGAATTTGCTGAGCCAGCTCGGGCTTGGCCCGGCCGCTCGCCCCATCTATGAGCTGGTCACGGATCTCGAGCTCGAGGCTCTCACGCCAAAGTGGCTCGAGCAGCAAATCCGAAACATTCTGACATTCCATGGCGCTGCGGCGTGCTCGGACGCCGTCATCGAAGCGCTTGTCGAAGTGGGCTTCGCCGGCCTCGACGACGCTGCAGACGGGCAGCGAGAAGATGCGGAAGACTGCAACAGCACGCGCCGCGTCAGCGAAGACCCGCCTCAGCCAAGAGGCCGTTTGCAATAGATCTAGCGAATCACAAAGCGCAACACTGGTTGTACATAGACGGTGGCATTCGACCACCTGTGTCGGCAAGAGTCGGCCTTACAGATCAGGGCGCCGAAAAAAAGGCACGGAGGTAGCCTCACTCATGGGAGCAGTACAGATGCCGACCGTTCAGCACTTGTTGAGCGGCAGCCTCGATGCACTTCGCCAGGCCATTGGCAGCGCATCGGTGGAACAGGAGCCCACGCGCTGGGTAGTCAGTCACATCATTCTCGGCTCGGCACTGCGCCTGCGCAGTACCACGGCTCATGGAGAATCCCGGGCGCAAATGTGCTCGGAAGCCGTGCGCGCGTTCGAGTCTGCGCTCGCAGTGTGCTGTCAGAGAAACGATGCGGGGCATTTGGGCGTGCGCGACGGTGCGCGGGAAATTTCCGGTAATACTTTCGGGCTTCAGCCGGTCTCATTTGCCGGCGGAACGGACGGCGTACAACTCGTGGTCGACGCCACGCGTGTACCACTTCCGGAAGGCAACGAGATGATCGAGCGCGCCATCGCCGTGTTTCGCGATGCCTGCCACAAATCGAACAAGCGCCAGGATCGCCGCACGTGGTTCATCGGCATGAGCAATCTCGGCTGTACGCTCACGCTGCTGGGGCGACGCACGCCCGGCCCTGACGGCACCACGATTCTCGAAGAGGCCATCGACGTGCTTCAGGAAGGCCTGCGAATTCCGTCCTTCGAAGGCTTCGGCGAAGAGCGCGCCTCCACGCAGATCAACCTGGCCGAAGCGTTCGAGGCGCTCGCCGAGCGATGCTTGCCAGCCGAAAGCCTGCTGTACGTGGAACAGGCCGCAGACTGGCTGGCCGCGGCGCTGAGTTTCTTTGCGCCGCCCGAATACCGCTGGCTGCTGCAGTTGGAGCGCCGCACGCTTTCCTAATCGCGTGCCCCCAGCGCTCGCCAGAGCCGGCTAGCCACCAACCAGATACGCGAGCGACGCTCGGGCGGCTCGCGTCCGTTCTCAGCGGTGTGATTTTCCGCGAGCCGGCGCCGCCGGTGGAGGTCCGTTGGCGGCACTCCCCGCGCGAAGTGCCTGGTGGCGCGCAGCTGAGGGGCGGGGCTCTCGGTGGCCTCGGGCGGCGCTAGCAGATCCAGCTCCACTGGCTCGCCTGGCATGTGCAGATGTCTCATTACATCCGCCCGTTTCCAGGCGACGGCCAGACGCTGGAAGGCAGCCTGGTGCCGTGGGTGTTTGCCGCACCAGGCTTCGAACTCAGCCCGACGCTTCGGCGTGGATCCCGCTTCCAGCTTCACGAGCCAACGCGCGGCATGGGCCTCGATATCTTTCGCAGAACGCATAGGTCTCCCTGTTCATGCGCGAAAGTGAAGAGAGTGATCCGTGTGTGTTTCAGCTTCTTTGCGTGGCAGGGCCGTTCAGGGCCTGTCACCCGTGCCGACGAGGCGAATGACATCTGGCTCGTCGCCGCCCGGGGTTGAAGGAAACGCACGCACACCCAGCGTGCGCTCCAGTGCAGCCACGAAACTCTCGGGGTCCGTGGCTTCGAAGCCGCCGCCGATGCGCAGGTCCGCAATGGCGGGGTCCGCAATGATCATTTGCCGGCGGTTGTACCGGTTGAATTCGGCGACAACATCCGCGAGCCGCTGGCGCTCGAACCACAGCCGCCCTTCGGTCCACGAAAGTTTGCGGTTGACGTCGGCCTCGGCTACTCGCTGCACATGCACGCGATTCGCGGTGATCGTGACGGTTTCGCCCGCAGAGAGCGTGGAGAGAGACCTGGGGAGCGCAGTGGCGCGTTCGAGGTTGACGGTGGGCGGGTCGATGGCGACGCGACCTTCCCTGACGAGCACCTCGACGTCCTTGAGCCCCGTGGTCACTTCATTGGCTTCGCGTACGCGCACGGAAAATTCGGTGCCGACCGCGCGCACCGTGGTGCCGACCGCACGCACGTCGAAGGGCCGGCTGCGGTCGTGCGCCACTTTAAATAGCGCTTCGCCACGATCGAGCACCACTTGCCGCAGCGTAGCGGAGAGGTGCACGCGCATGGAGCTGTTGGTGTTCAGATGAACGACGCTGCCGTCGTCCAGCACTATCTTCTCGAAGCCGCCGAAGTCGGTGGAGTAGCGTTGCCAGCCGGGTTTCTCCAGAGCAAACCACGTGCTTGCGGCAATGACGATGAGGGCGAGTGCTGCGGCGGCAGCGGACACGACCCAGCGTCGACGACGCGGCGCGTCTGAGCGCTCCTCACCGTAGGCCGCATCGAACCCGCCGACCGACGTGTTCCGCGTTTCGTGCCGTGCTGGGTACTCTTCCAGTCGCGCGAAGGGAGAATGCGCCAGCAAATTCTCGTCTACCTCGCCGTCGAGCGGGCGCAGCTTGCGTAGCCGATCTGCGCGCCGCCATGCGGCTTCCAGCCGCACGAAGGCCGCGCGATGGCGCGGATCCGCTTCCGCCCAGGCGTCGAACTCGGCCTGCTGGCGCTCGGAGAAATCCGGCGCTTCGCGGCGAACGAGCCACGCAGCCGCCTGCGCTTCGAATTCGGATGCGGTGTTCATTCGTGCACAATTCGCGAGCGAAGCCTCTCCAGCAAAGAAGGGCGTTTTTCCAGGCGTCGGGCGACGGGAGCGGCCTGAGCGCATTCGCGCGCAGCCAGAATGAGATGCTCTTCCACAGCGTGTTCCGGAATCCCTAACCGGACGGCGATTTCCCTGCCCGAATACCCATAAACCTTACGCAGCGTGAATACTTGCCTGCATTCCGCCGGCAAGCCCCTCGCAAACTCGGCCACTCTGGCGAGATCGGGAGCGTTCACGAACAGGTTGTTCTGCGTCTCTGCCATGGTTGACGGTCGCCAGCGCAATAACCGTTATGTTTCAGGCCACACTTACAGTGCGAGCACGCAGATTGTGCCCTGACCGGGAGCGCGGGGCAGGCGCCAAAATAGGGGCTTCCCGCGCTAACGGAATAATCCGCGCTGGACGTCCTCTACGTCTAATGGGTTCTCTCCGAAACCCTGTCTCATGAAGTCGTCGTAGAGGGCCCGCGCTTCCTCCCCTGCCGAGGGTTCGAAGAACTTCAAGGTTGCCGCGGTGGTCACCCAGGGCGCGGGGGCCAGCCCCAGGTAAGCGGGGTGACTGGACCAGGGGTACCCCAGCAAATGGTCCGCCAGCCCCGCCTTGAGGGGTGCGAGATGAATGTGGCGCACCAGCTCCGGAAGCGCGGTGTGCCCGTCCATCGGCACCGCGCGGCATTTCTGCTCGAAGCGCGGCCCATGACTGAGATTCCGCCCTCGGGGCGCCGGGCATATTGGCCGGCAATGAGCCGAGCGAACGCTTCCAGAGGGACCGATTCGGTCTGCGCAGCCATCCGCGCCTCCGACGGCAGCCAGCAATACGCATGCACCGTCACGCGGCAGGCCGCGGCGGCATCGGACACCACTTGCGTGAAGCGCAGCCGATCCTCGTCGTCGTCGAAGAGAGCTCGGCGACCTGCGTCGCTCAGGGTGACGTAGTGGACGTTGCTGGAGAGGCTCATTCCGCGAAGCAGACCGCTCCTGGGTTGCGTATCTGACGGGAACTGATGAGGCGCGCAGATTTATCTCGAGTGCCGTCGCGGAATAATCCGTGAATGTCGCAGGTGTATCCGCATGAGCCACATCGCCCCGCTTTGCGGCGTTCAACTATCAGGCACACGAAGTTCCGCCGTCTCATGAAAGAGACGCAGGCTCGGGGGAATTCCGTACCGGCAAGGCCAATATGCCCGGTCTGACACGAGTGCTGCGAGTGGCGGCCCTGCGCGCAAGTTCAGGCGGCGCGAGCGATATCACTTAATTACTTAGCCCCGATTCAACCGCGTTCGTATCCCGTGACGCCTCTCATCCGATGAGAGGCGATTGACGGATTGCCGCCCGCAGGGAATCCTGACGCGCGCTCGAGGTTTGACAGGGATTGTCATGAGGAAGGGCAAAGGAATCGGGCTTTCGTCTTTTCCGTGCTGCCGCAGCGATACGCCTGTGCGCCGTCCGGCTATCACGAGACTCACGAGGATGATGGGGTTCGTGGACCTTCCGGTTTCATCGTGTGCGCGAGGTTCGATAGGCGCATGCGGCGAAAGCGATACCTCTTCGGCGTATCCGCCGGGGATGCCGCGCTGGACTGCCGATGCCCTCCTCGAGCGCCGCGTCCCACGAGGCCGATAGACCAAGAAACCATGCTCTGTCACTGAAGCATTGCGGCAGCTGTGCAGACAACTCGTGGGGCGCGGCGGGACGCCGGCCAATCGATTCCCTCCTGTATCAAGTTCGTTGCAGCTTGGTCCGCACGCACGCGCGCTCGCGCGCGGGCTCGCGCGCAGGCTCGCGCGTGAGAGCACGCACTCCTAACGACTGAATCCCGACTCTTGACGCATGCGTAGTGCTGACGCAAGGGTGTATGCGCCACTCAACGTGGCTCTCGACCCTGTACATGGAATTCGTCATCAGTATTCAAGGAGATTGCCGTGAGCCCAGTTGCAAGCAGTGTCGAGACAGGGACCCCACCCGGGAAAGTCGTGCTCCTCGATTGCGGGAAAGCCTCCCGGGTTACGAAGGGATTCCCCTTTTTCCTTTTCCTGGAGTTCGGCTGGCCGCCGTTCGATCGCCTGTTGCTTTGATGCCAGCCTCGACGCCGGCCTTCTATAAGAATCTTTGAAACCGTCATGCCGTATGCGTTGGCGGGCCACGTGTTCGTCTGCCGGGAAGGCGAGCACGTGGTCTTTCTGGATGTACGCAAGGACCGGTACTTTGCGCTCGAAGCGGCCCAGACCTCTGGGTTGGGGCAGGTTGTTCCCGGCTGGCCGGTAGCCGGCGCGCAGGGCGGGCCATCACACGAATCGGCTCCGCACGTGGAGGGCCCCACGCACTCGGCGGTTCTCGCCTTGTTGCTGGAAAGAGGGCTGTTGTGCGAGCACCCCGCCGTTGGCAAGGATGCCACGCCCGCTACTCCCGTTGCGCCGGGCGGGGAGCTGACTGCAGATTCCCTGGACGGCTCCTCGCGGCTGAATGCGAAAGTGGTAGGCCAGTTCATCGCCTCCGCAGCTACAGCGAGCTTCGTATTGAAGTATCACCGGTTGGAGCGGGTGCTCCGCAGAGTTGCCCGGCGCAATGGCGCCAGCTCGCCCGGGCGGCGGTCACCCTGGCCCGGCGCGGAGCGCGCGCTCGAGCTCGTTGCCGCGTTCGCCTCGCTTCGGCCTTTCTTCTTCACCTCGAAGGATGCCTGCCTGTTCGAAGCGCTGGCCTTGAGTGAATTCCTGGCTCGCCACGAAATATTCCCCCGATGGGTGTTTGGCGTGCAGGCGCGGCCGTTCGCCGCGCATTGCTGGTTGCAGCAAGGTGACCTGGTGCTGAACGACACGGTCGAGCACGTCAGCCTCTA
>JBDTUL010000134.1:0-12300 GCA_040007735.1 Gammaproteobacteria bacterium
ATCGCCGCGCACGAACTTGCTGGCGCCGTCCATGGAGCCGTAGAAGTCCGCTTCCGCGCGCACTTCGGCGCGGCGGGTGCGGGCTTCGTCCTGCGTGATCAGTCCGGCGTTCAAGTCCGCGTCGATCGCCATCTGCTTGCCAGGCATGGCGTCCAACGTGAAACGCGCGCTGACTTCCGAGATGCGCCCCGAGCCCTTGGTCACCACCACGAAGTTGATGATGGTCAGGATGACGAACACGACGACGCCGACGGCGAAGTTGCCGCCGATGACGAACTGCCCGAAAGATTCGATGACCTTGCCCGCTGCGTGCGAGCCTGTGTGGCCGTTCAGCAGCACCACTCGAGTTGATGCCACGTTCAGCGCCAGCCGCAGCAACGTCGCCAACAGCAGAATCGTGGGGAACACGCCGAACTCGACCGGCCGTGCCACATAGAACACGGACATCACAATTACGATCGACAGCGCGATGTTGAACGTGAACAGCGCGTCGAGCGCGAGCGGCGGCAGCGGCAGCACGATCATCGCAAGCACGCCGAGCACGCCAATTGGCACGCCGAGGCCTGCCTTTAGTATCAGGCGGAAAGGTGAACCCGAGGTGGCGACGGCTTCGGCCATGGACTAGTGCTTCGTCTCTTCGACCGCAGGGTCGATCGTGGGGGGCGTCGGGGGAGCCATGCCGGCCTTGCGGGCCGTGCGCAGCTGGTAGACATACGTGAGCACTTGAGCCACGGCGACGTACAGGTTGCTCGGCACGGCGTCGTTGAGATCGACACTGCGGAACAACGCGCGCGCGAGCGGCGGAGCTTCGAAAATGGGCACTTTGTGTTCGCCGGCCAGCTCGCGAATCCTGGCGGCGACGGCATCCGCGCCTTTGGCCACCACGATGGGCGCACGCATGCGCTTCTCGTCGTATTTCAACGCGACGGCGAAGTGGGTCGGATTCGTGATGACCACGTCGGCCTTCGGCACTTCCTGCATCATGCGGCGCTTGGCCACTGCCTGCTGCATCTGGCGGATGCGGCCCTTGATCTCCGGGTTGCCTTCCGACTCTTTCATCTCGTCGCGAATTTCCTGCTTCGACATGCGCAGCTGCTTCATGTGAGTGAAGAGCTGCCAGGGCACATCAATCGCGGCGATCAGGGCAAGGGAGCCTGCTAGCATCAGCAGCGCCTGGCCACTGAGGCTGATGGCGTGGCCGATGGCGGCGCCGGTCGGCTGCGCGCCGAGCTGGAGCAGCTCCGAGGTTTTGAATTTCAGGAACATCACCGCGACGATCGCGACGACCGTGAATTTCGCGAACGCCTTCACCAGCTCTACGACGCCGCGCATCGAGAACAAGCGGCCAAAACCCTTGATGGGGCTGAGGCGCGAGAAGTCCGGCGCGAGCGCGCTGAAGCTCAGATTCCAGCCGCCCAGCGCCATGGGGGCGAGCAGCGCCGCGACAAGCGTAAGGCCGAGAACCGGCGCGCAAGCCAGCATGGCCTGCAGCGATGCGCCCGCGAACAGGGAGACGATGCGGGAATCATCCAGCGCCTGTTCGCGAGTCAGGGTGAGGCCAGTGCGCATGATTTCGTGCAGGCCGCTGCCGAGACCGCGCCCGAAGAAGTTGAGACCCGCGCCCGCGATCAGCACGACAGCCGCCGTGGTGAGGTCGGTCGAGCGTGGAACCTGCCCCTTCTTGCGCGCCTCTTCCAGGCGCTTGGCTGTAGGTTGTTCGGTTTTTTCGGTGTCATCTTCGGCCATGGCGTCAGGCTCCGCCGCCGAGCAGTGAGCGAATCATCAGGAAGGCCTGGCTCAGCAGGCCCACGAAGGCCGACTGCAGTGCCGGCAAGCCAACGAGGATGATCACGAGACCGAACACGAGCGTGATGGGGAAGCCCACCGCGAACAGGTTGAGCGACGGGGCCGCGCGGCTGATGACGCCGAAGGCGATGTTGACGATGAGCAGCGCGGTGATGCCGGGCAGTGCCACGGCCAGCGCGCCTGAGAAGATTTGAGTGCCCCAGCTCACCAGGGTCCACAGCTGCTGGTTACCCAGGCCGGTTTCACCGATGGGCAACGTGCGAAAGCCATTGACGAGCACTTCGATGAGCGCGAGGTGCCCGTCGAGTGCCAGGAAGGTGAGCATGACGAGCAGCGCATAGAGCTGGCCGAGTGCCGGCGTTCCAGTGCCACGCATCGGGTCTACGTTGAATGCGAACGACAGGCCCATGCTGTTAGCGAGCAACTGGCCGCCCATCGCCACCGCATCGAACAACACCTGCAGGGCGAAGCCGAGCGCTGCGCCGATGATGACCTGCTGAACCGTCACGACGATGCCGGCCGCGGAGAAAGGAACGATGCCGACAGGGGCAGTGACGAGCGGCGCTACCAGCAGTGCAACAGCGCCTGCCAGTACCAGGCGGAGGCGGGCAGGGATAAATACAGCATTGAACGCCGGCGCCACCATGAAGCACGCGCCGATACGGACGAACGGCCAGAACAACTGGCTGAGCCATCCTTCGAGCTGTCCTGGAGTAAGCGTGATCACGGTCGTCGGGTTCGTCAGGTGTGAACTAGTTGATGAGCATCGGAATGCTCTGGAACAGCTCGCGCGTGTAGCTGATGAGCAGCTTCAGCATCCACGGGCCCGCGATCACCAGGGTGCTCGCCAGGGCAATGAGCTTTGGGATGAACGACAGCGTCATCTCGTTGATCTGCGTGGCGGCCTGGAACGCTCCGATGATCAGGCCGGTGACCAGAGCCACGATCAGCAGCGGTGCGGCGAGCAGCAGCGTCATCTCGAGAGCGCGCTGGCCAATGGTCATGACGGTTTCGGGGCTCATGAATAAAAACTCGCGGCGAGCGTGCCCATGACCAGCGACCAACCGTCGACCAGCACGAACAGCATCAGTTTGAAGGGGAGGGAGATCAGTACGGGCGAGAGCATCATCATGCCCATGGACATCAGGACGCTCGCGACCACGAGGTCGATGATCACGAACGGGATGAAGATCAGGAACCCGATCAGGAACGCGGTCTTCAACTCGCTGGTGACGAACGCGGGGACGAGCACGGTGAGTGGCACGTCCTGAGGCGTCGCGTAGCCTTTGCCACCGGCGATGCGGACAAATGTGGCGATGTCGGATTCGCGCGTCTGGTCCAGCATGAATTTCTTGAGCGGGACGACGGCGCGCTCGAGCGCGACCATTGAATCCATCGTGCCGGCGAGATACGGCTTCACGGCTTCCGTGTTCACGCGGTCGATGACCGGGGACATCACGAACATTGTCAGGAACAGCGAGAGGCCCATCAGAACCTGGTTCGGCGGGGTCTGGCCGGCGCCGATGGCCTGGCGGAGGATGCCGAGCACGATCACGATGCGCGTGAACGAAGTCATCATCAGCAGGATGGCTGGCAACAGCGTGAGGGCTGTCATCAGCAGCAGGATCTGCAGGGTCAGCGAGTATTGCTGGCCACCACCCGGGGTGGTTTGCACGGTGAGTGCGGTGATGCCCGGGAGCGAAGCGGTGACGGGTGAGGCGCTCACGGGCAGCGCGCCTGCGGCGGCCGCGGCGGCAACCATGTTTGCCGGTGCGGCAGGTGTCGCGTCGGCTGCTAAGGCCGATGCCGATGAGACGAACAGTGCCGCCAAGGCGGCCAGCAGTGTCAGCACCTTTGTGAACTTGCGCGGCGCGCGGCGGCCTTCCGCGTTGGCGAAACAGTTTCGGTTTGCGCTCATGGCTTGCCGAGGCTCTTCATCAGCAACGCTTTGAAGTTCGGGCGCTGTTCGGTGGAGGAGGTGGCATCGGCCGTCGGCGGCGTCACGTCGACGGGCTCGGCAAGAACATGCAGCGTGGAGACGCGGCCCGGAGCCACGCCAAGCAGAATCTGTGTAGTGCCGACGCGGATCAGCACCGCGCGCTCTTTCTGACCCACAGCGAGGTCGGCAAGGATGTCGAGTTTGCCGGTGCCGGACTTGCCGAAGCCCTTCATCCGGCGCATCAGCCACGCAGCGGCAAAGATCATGGCGAGCACGAGACCCAGCGCAATGGTCACCTGCCCGAGGCTGCCAGCCCCAGGGGGCGCCACAGTGTTCACTACCGCCGGCGCCGCGAAAGGGCGGGTTGCATCGGCGGCGTGCGACGTTGCGGCCGCCATTGATGCGGCGAGCAGCATGCTCAGGCGGTGGGCCGCAAGAGCGATAAGTCTTCCGCTTGCAACAAAAAAATCTTCAATAGCCGTGCCGCGGGCAAAGCCAGTGGCTGCGCGCGCCGCAAGGCGATCAACGAGTCTGGAGACGCTTCCGCTCATCACTTCAACTTGCGAATTCGCTCGGCGGGGCTGATGACGTCGGTCAGGCGGATGCCGAACTTCTCGTTCACGACGACGACCTCGCCGTGCGCGACCAGCGTGCCGTTCACGAACACGTCGAGCGGTTCGCCAGCGGCGCGATCGAGCTCGATCACCGAGCCCTGGTTCAGCTGCAGGAGATTGCGAATCGGGATGCGCGTGCGGCCGACTTCCATCGACAGCGTCACCGGCACATCGAGAATGACGTCGAGGTTGACGTCCTTTCCCTGCGCGCCAGCCTCGAGTGTGCTGTCGTCCTTCAGGTTGTCGAACTGGGCCGCCTGCGCGGTGGCTTGGGCATTCATGGGGGAGACCTCAGGCTTTCTTCAAAACGTTGGCTTCGAGCGAGGCCTTCGGGCGCCGGACGCGCTCCTCGACCTTGATGGCCTGCTGGCCGCGTGACAGTCCGAAAGTGCCGCGGAACACGGGCACTCGCTCGGCGAGCACGGTGACTTTGCCGCCGAAGTCGCACGGCACGATGTCGCCGGGCTTCAGGTTCAGCAACTGCGCAAGCGTCACCTGCGAGCGGCCGAGGACGGTGGAGATATCCACCTCGGCATCGTCGATTTCTTCTTTCAGGCTCTGCGCCCAGCGCTCGTCGACCTCGACGCGGTCGCTGGTCATGCCGGAGTCGAGCTGCTCGCGCAGCGGCTCGATCATCGCGTAGGGCAGGGTGACGTGAACGTCGCCCCCGCCGCCGTCGAGCTCCACGTGGAAACTCGTGACCACCACGACTTCGGAAGGGCTCACGATGTTCGCGAAGGCCGGGTTGAGCTCGGACGCCAGGTATTCCACTTCGATCCGCGCCACACCCGACCACGCTTCGGCCAGATCCTTGAACGCGGTCTTCAGCACCATGTGGATGATGCGTGACTCGGTCGCCGTGAAATCGCGGCCTTCGATCTTCGTGTGCCGGCCGCGGCCGCCGAAAAAGTTGTCGACGATGGCGAACACCAGCTTGGGTTCGAGCAGCACGAGCGCCGTGCCGCGCAGCGGGTGGATGCGCACCATGTTCAGGCTCGTGGGCACGTGCAGCGTGTGCACGTACTCGCTGAACTTCTTCATCTCGACCGGATTCACCGCCACTTCGGGCGACCGGCGCAGCAGGTTGTAGAGGTTGGCGCGGAACAGGCGCGCGAAGCGCTCGTTGATCATCTCGAGCGTGGGCATGCGCCCGCGCACGATGCGCATCTGGCTGTGGAAATCGTAGTTCTGGACGGTGCCCGGAGGCACCTCGGCAGGCTCGGTGCTGACCGCGCCCTGGTCCATGCCGTTGATCAGGGCGTCGATCTCGTCCTGATTCAGAATCTTCTGCTGCTCGTTCACGTGTTTGCGCCGCTCACTGCATGACGAAGCTGGTGAAGTAGACCGCTTCGACGCTATCGGGCTTGCCACCGGCCGTAGTCACGATCCGGCGGACGACGGCGAGCGCGTCCTGGCGCAGCTTTTCCTTGCCCTCGCGCGAAGAAATGGTTTCGTACTTCTGGCCGCCGAGCAGCAGCAGCAGGTCGTTGCGCACGACGGGGTCGTTCGACTTGACCATCTCGACGATGAGCGGGTCGCGCGTCATCACCTGAACGGTCACCTGCAGGAAGCGCACGAGCTGTGCGGCTTCGAAGTTGACGACGAACGGCGGATCGAGCGCGACGTAGAGCGGCGGATGCTTCAGCGCTTCTTCGTGCGCGGCGGCCGCGTCAGGCTTCTTGGGCTTGCTGTCGCCCGAGAGGAAGTACCAGGCACCCGCCCCTGCGCCGCCCAGCACGACGACGGCGGCGATAGCGATGATGAGCCACGGGCGTTTCTTGGGAGCATCGACCCCTTGACCAGGAGCGGCTTCCAGTACGGGAATTTCTGCCATCGGCGAGACCCTGAAGTGATGCGACGTATGCAACCGGAGGGGACGGTTGCAACGTGCATGCCACGGATTCGCGACAGAAAGTTGGCGCGTGACGCGCCTCACAACACGCGTGAAAACGCGCGTTATTCAGAGACCTGCGTCGCACTCGCCGCGCGTGCGGCAAGTGCCGCGGGCGACCTCAGACGTACGTGTCGATGAGCCCCAGGCGCGCGAGGGTGATGGACTTCACGCTCTGCTCGGGCGCGGCGTCAGAAGAACCGCGCGAGCCGCCAGAGAACGAGCCCGGCCTGAACTGGTTCCGGGACGGGTCCCGCGACACGCCGGCATCGGCCAGGACCAGGCCTTGGGATGCGAACATTTCGCGCAGGCGGGGCATCGATTGTTCGAGGGCACTGCGCGTGTCCGCGCTGTTCGCCCCGAACCACACCGAGGCTGCGCCGTCCTGCATCGAGATGCGGATTTCGAGCGGCCCGAGGTTTTCGGGCGACAGGCGCAGGGAGGCGGTCTCGCGGCCGTTGTGGACCATGAGTGTGAGCTGGGCGCCCAGTTCGTCCCGCCACTGGTGAGTGCCCACCGGAGCCCGGAGCGTGCCATCGGGAACGGCGTCGGCATCGGCGACCCGGTGCGAAGCCATCAGGCTGTGCATCTGAGCGGACTGGTTTGCGCTTTGCGTGTTGCCCGTACCCTCTGCAGCGTTGGGCTGAGCGTTGCCCGCCGCATCCGTGCCATCGCCGCCCAGTGCATCGGTGGCGGTCTTCGAAGGATCTGCGGTGAGGCGTGCGGCCGTGATTGCAGCTCCGATATCGAGAGCTTGCGAATCCGCGCCGCCGGCTGTGCCCGCAGTGTTCACTGGCGCGGGAGCGACGCAAAGGCCCGGGAGAAAGGCTGCCACGGCCAGCGCACCGGCTGCGTCGCTTCCTTCGCCGTCGAGATCCTGATCTGTGTCGGTGCTCTTACCCGCCTTCTCGCCGAGACCCAGGGCCGCAAGCTCCTGCGCCGAAAGCGGCATGCCAGTTTGCGCGGACCCATCGGAATTGAGCATGTCGGACAGCAACTGATTGAACCCATCGGAGGTGGTGTCATCCGGTGAGTCCTTAGCTGAACCGGGAGTGGCCGCCGATGCCGCGTTGGCGCCGTTCGATCCTTTCGGACCCTTCGTCCCGTTTGCCGCCGGTGGTGCGCACCCTGCGGAACCGGTAGCGGCTGCCACGGGATTTGCGCTGGCAGAGGGCTGTGCGGTGGAAATAGAAGCCATGAAATAGTGCCCTTAGTGGCCGCGCACGCGCAGCGATTGAGGTGAGGGGCGCTGCGCCCGCTCATCGGATTCGAGTTGTTCTTGGCGATCAGCCACGCGCTGCTCATCGCCCTGCCAGCGTTTCACGAGCCCACCGACCGCTTCCGCACGTTGCGCGGCGGTCTGCCACGTCTTCAGTACCGCATCCCGATCCGCTCGGGTCTTGGCAACCACCAGTACCTGCTGGCGCACGGCATCCGCAAGCCTTGCCATGAAGGTCTGATAGTCGCGCAGGCCGTTGGCCCCCATGCCGGATTTCGCCCGCGCAGTGAATTGGTCCGCGTAACTCTTCTGGTATCCCTCGAGCTCCGTCAGTTTCGCCTCGGACTCGGCGACGCGCTTCTCGCTGAGGGCGAGCGCTTCGGCGCGCTTGCGCTCCACGTCGGAGACCACTCGTTCGACGGTCTGCATGCGTTCGGATCGTTTCATTGGTTGACCGTGTCAGGGGCCATGCCACCTGTGTTGTCGAGAACCTCATTCAGCCCGACGATGCTGTCGATGAAGCCCACGCGTTCGCGCATGTCCTGTGAAAGGAACTTCTGCATGCGCGGCCACATCGCAATGGCCGCATCCACACGCGGGTCGCTCCCGCGTTGATAGGCGCCGATGGCAATGAGGTCGCGGTTGTGTTCGTACGTGGAAAGCGTTTGTCGAAAGCGCCGCGCGAGTGCGAGCTGCGGCGCTGGTGAAATCTCGTGCATGGCGCGGCTGACAGAGGCTTCCACGTCGATGGCAGGGTATTGCCCGCTCTCCGCGATCTTTCGCGACAGTACGATATGACCGTCCAGGATCGCGCGCGCGGAATCCGCAATCGGGTCGTTGTGGTCGTCGCCTTCCGTCAGCACGGTATAGAACGCAGTGATAGAGCCGCCGCCTTCGACGCCGTTTCCAGCGCGCTCGACCAATTGCGGCAATCGCGCAAACACCGAAGGGGGGTAACCCTTCGTGGCGGGCGCTTCACCGATGGCGAGGCCAATCTCGCGCTGGGCCTGTGCGAAGCGGGTGAGCGAGTCCATCAGCAGCAGAACGTTCGCTCCCTTATCGCGAAAATATTCGGCAATGGCGGAAGCGAGCCAGGCGCCGTGCAGGCGCATGAGGGGAGGGTTGTCCGCGGGAACGGCTACCACCACGGCTCGTTTGCGATCTTCCGGCCCCAGGATTCTCTCGACGAATTCCTTCACTTCACGGCCGCGCTCGCCGATGAGACCGACCACAATGATGTCGGCGTTCGTATAGCGCGCCATCATTCCGAGCAGCACGCTCTTGCCGACGCCGCTGCCCGCGAACAGGCCGATGCGCTGGCCGCGGCCAATGGTGAACAGGGAATTGATCGAGCGGATGCCGACGTCGAGCGGCTCGGAGATCGGTTGCCGCATCAGCGGATTGATCGGCTTGCCGGTGAGCCGGACGCTGTCTTCGCACAGGCAGGGCCCCAGGCCGTCGAGCGGCTGCGCGGCGCCATCGATGATGCGGCCGAGCAGCTCGGGCCCGACGCGCACGGTGCCGGAGCCTTGCCGTGGCACGACGCGCGCATGGGGCTCGAGCCCATGCAGGTCGCCGGTGGGCATCAGATACAAACGGTCGCCGGAGAAGCCGACAACCTCAGTTTCGACGCGGCCGCTGCTGGTGAGCACGTCGCAATAGTCGCCTACGGCTGCCTGACAACCCGTGGCCTCGAGGGTCTGCCCGATCATGCGGGTGAGATGGCCTTCGATCGGCGGCGGGGCCAGCCGCTCCACGCGCTGCGTGTTGCGGGCGAGCCGGTCGCGCCACACGGCGCTGCGATTCACATTCAGCACGTTGGGCCGGGCCAGGCTCATTCGGCGCTGTCCGCGTCGCCTGCGCGCCCCGGCGCGCGCTCATCGCCGAACGCCGCACTGACGATGGCATTGAGCCGGCTGTCGAGCCGCGCGTCGAGCTGTGAAGTGTCTGTCCTGACGATGCAGCCACCGCGCGACATGGCAGGGTCTTCCACCATGCTCCACGCGCGATCGTTGGCGGGAGTGGAAAGATGCTCGCGCACGACCGCGGCATCCTCCGGATTCAAATGCACGCGTATGTCTCGCGCCGCTGCCGGAAGCCGCGCCACGGATTCGCGAATGACCGCGATGACCTGCGCCGGGTCCGTTCTCATCTCGCGCCTCACCATCTGCTTGCCGACCGTCAGCGCCAGCATCGTGAGCTGCTTTTCTACTTCGTTGTCCAGCTCTTCGAGTGGACGCGCCAGCAGGTTGAGAATGGAATCGAGCTGCGCGATGCGCTTGTTCATCTCGGCCAGGCGCGCGGTCATCTCGACGCGCGCGGCCGCGAGGCCTTCATCGTATCCGCGCGCGTGATTGGCGCGCTCCGCCCCACGCTGCTCCGCCTCGCTGACGCGGCGACCGATGATCGGCCCTTCGACACTGGGCATCGCCCAGCGCTGGATATCAGACATACGCCTCGCCCTTGCCGCCGAGCGAGATGGTGCCGGCTTCGGCGAGCTTGCGGGCCGCGGCCAGGATCTCCTTCTGCGCGGTCTCGACTTCCGTGAGTTTGACCGGGCCCTTGGCCTCCAGGTCGTCCTTCAGCATTTCCGCCGCACGCTGCGACATGTTCTTGAAGATCTTCGCCTTCAAGGTTTCGTCCGCGCCCTTCAGCGCCATCAGCAGCCGATCGCTCTGCACGTTGCGCAGCAGTTCCTGCATGCCGCGGTCGTCCACGTCGATGAGGTTGTCGAACACGAACACCAGGTCGTTGATCTTCGAGCCGAGCGCTTCGTCCGCCTTGTTGATCTGGTCCATGATCGGGCCTTCGTCGCTCGGGTCGAGGAAGTTCACGATGTCCGCCGCGGCCTTGGCGCCGCCCAGGGCGGAGCGCTTGCCGCTGCTCTTGCCGGCGAACTGCTTCTCCATGATGTCGTCGAGCTCGGAAAGAGCGCTCGGCTGCACGCCATCGAGCGTCGCGATGCGCATCACCACGTCCGCATGAATGTTGGGAGGGAGCTCTGCGAGAATTTCGGCGGCCTGGTCCGGGTCGAGATACGCAAGCACTATGGCGATGATCTGCGGATGCTCCAGCCGGATCAGCTCCGACACCGAGCGCGGGTCCATCCACTTGAGCGCTTCGAGGCCCTTGCTCGAGGGCCCGATGTTGATGCGGTCGATGACGCTCGAAGCCTTGTCCTGCCCCAGCGCATCCACCAGCACCTTGCGCAGGAACTCATCCGCACCCACGCCAACAGAGGTTTGTGTCTCCACGACTGTCGTGAACCTCGCGAGCACGTCGGAGACTTCCTCGCGAGACACATTCAGGAGCTGCGTCATCGCTGTTCCGACTTTCTGTACCTCACGCGCGCCCATGTGCTTGAGCACCTGCGCGGCTTCTTGTTCGCCCAGAGATAGCAGCAGAATGGCGGCGCGTTCCGTGCCACTGCGGCCGTCGTCGCCTGATCGTTCGTTAGCCATGTGTCAGCCTTGACCTACTCGTCCGCCGCGACCCAGGTTTTCACCACCTGCGCGACTCGTTTCGGGTCCTGGCCCACGAGCGTGCGCGCCTGCGCCAGCTGCTGCTCATAGGCGAGCGGCGGCGGCTGTCCGCCACCAGCCCGCGCGCCGGCTGCGCCGCCAGCACCTCCGTCGGCTGCCTGCAGTGCCGGCTGTGCAGCGCTGGGGCTGTGGTTCAGCAATCCACGCGTGAGGGGACGCAGCACTGTCAGAATCAGGACGAGCAGCACGATGAGGCCCGCGACCACTTTCGCGATGTCCTGCACGAACGGCTGTTCCCAGATCGGAATCTTCTGCATCTCACCTGCGGCCTCCACATCGGCTTCGCGGAACGGTGAGTTCACGACGTTCACGCTATCGCCGCGCTCGGCGTTGAACCCCACTGTGTCTTTCACGAGCGTGGTTACGTGCTCGAGCTGCTGTGGCGACAGCGGCGTGTTCTTGATCTTTCCGTCCGCGCCGGGTGTACGCATGTTGTCGATGAGGACAGCAACCGTGAGTCGCTGCAGCCGGCCCGACGGAGTCTTCGTGTACGCCATGGTCCGATCGATTTCATAGTTGCGGGTGCTCTGCCGCGAGGTGTTGTCGGGGGGCGGGGCGCTAGCGTTAGCGTCGGCCGCACCCGGTGCCTTTGCACCGGCTGCACCGGCGCCTGTAGCAGCAGCCGAAGCAGGTAGCGCGCTGTTGGGCGGCAGCGCCGCGCCTGGCGTGGGCGGTTGATTCGAGAGCGACCCGGGCACACCTTGCGGCCCGGAGCCGTCGCGGCTCGCGGTCTCCGCGGTCTGTTCGCTTCGCACGATCTGGCTGTCCGGCTTGTATTGCTCACGCGCTTCCTCTGTCACTGACGTATCGACCTGCGCCACCACCTGGGCGCGCACCCGGCCCGCGCCCACGAACGGTGTGAGCAGCGCTTCGATGCGCTGGGCGTAGTCCTCTTCCAGCCGGCGCGTCAGGTCGAACTGCCGTTCGCGCTGGGCGAGCTCCGTATTCGATTGCGGCGCCGAGAGCAGGTGTCCCTGCTGATCGACAACCGTCACGTGCGTGGCTTCGAGCTCGGGAATGCTCGACGCGACGAGATTGATGATCGACTGGATCTGTTCCTGCTCGAGGCGCTTGCCGGCCTTCAGTTGCACGAACACCGATGCGCTGGCGGGTTGCCGATCGCGCACGAATGCGGATTCATGCGGCACGGCCAGGTGCACGCGAGCGCCATCCACGGGGCGCAGGCTCGAGATGGTGCGGGCAAGCTCCGTCTCCAGCGCATGCTGGTAGCGCGCGCCTTCCATGAACTGGCTGACGCCGAAGCCGGGATCCTTCGACATGTTGGCGAA
>JBDTUL010000135.1:0-12291 GCA_040007735.1 Gammaproteobacteria bacterium
AATGGCCCCGAGGAGAAGGGCTGGCGCGTCACTGCGCAGAACTTCAATCTGAATCGCGACTACACCAAGGCCGATGCACCGGAGATGCAGGCGATGCTTCGCCTGCTCGAAGCGTGGGACCCGGTGCTCTACGTAGACATGCACGTTACCGACGGCGCGCAGTTCGAGATCGATGTATCGAACACCATTGCGCCTGCGTTGAACGGCGATGCCGCCCTGCAGCCCGTGGGCCGTGGCATCACTGCGGATCTGAACAAGCAGCTCGCCGCACAGAGCATCCTCGCGGTGGACTACTACCCCCAACTCCGCGTGGACGACGACCCGACGTCAGGGTTCGATGCGAGCCTGTACCCGCCGCGCTTTTCGACGGGTTACTGGGCGCTGCGCAACCGTTTCGCGATGCTGATCGAAACGCACTCATGGAAGGACTATCCGCGCCGCGTGCGGGTCACTCACAACGAGATCGTCATTCTCGCTGAGATGATGGCGAAGCAGGGGCGCGCGTGGCGCACTCTCACGCGTGAAGCCGACAAGCGTGCCGAACAGCTGGGTGGGCAGGACGTGCCGCTCGAATTCGATGTCGGGCCGCACACGACCCTGATCGATTTCCGCGGCTACGCGTATCAGCGCGAGCCTTCCGCGATATCGGGCGGGCTCGTCACCACCTACGACCCGGCCAAACCTCAGATTTGGCACATCCCGTTCCGCGACACGGTGGCGCCCAAACTTACGGTTCGCGCGCCGCGTGGGGCGTACGTTGTGCCCGCCGCGTATGCGGCGTGGATGGGCGAGCGGCTTTCGCTTCATGGCATTCGCTTCGAGCGGCTCGACAAAGCGGTGGCGGCGGCGAATGTAGATGCGTTTCGAGCCAGCAAGGTGACGCTGTCGCCCGCCACGTTCGAAAGTCACACCACGGCGAAGATCGAAGGCGAATGGAAGCCGGAGCGGCGTGACATTCCCGCGGGCTCGCTCATCGTGCCCATCGCGCAACCCTCGGCGCGGTTGATCCTGGCATTGCTCGAGCCGCAGTCGAGCGACTCGTATGCGGGCTGGGGGTTTTTCAACGGGGTCTTCGAGACCAAGGAATACGCCGAAGCCTATGTCGCCGAGCAGATGGGCCGCGAGATGCTGGCCAACGATCCCGAGCTGGCCAAGGCGTTCAAGCAGCGCCTCGCCACCGACCCCGAGTTCGCGAAAAGCCCCACCGCCCGTCTCGATTTCTTTTTCAACCACCACCCCGCCCACGATGAGCGCCTGAACCTCTACCCCATCCTGCGTATCGCCTCGACAAAACCTTGAGGCTGAGCCGGAACCCTCTTGAGGCCGCGCTCTACAGCCGGTGGTCCCCCGGCCGACACACCGGCCAACCCGCTGCCACACGAGAACCAATCCGAATGAGGCTGCACCAGAAATGCGCGCACACCACCGCATCCGTCCTTTCCTGGTGCGCTCGAATTCGAGACCCCTCCCTCAACTTGGCCCACACCCTCTCGCAACCGCTTGATATCGGCCCCCTAACCACTCTCCGGCCAACTGCTGCAACACCCTCACTTTTCACGCATGGAACTTGCACCCTGCTGAGCACTGGCCGCTCCGGCCCAATGCGCCCGTGGTTGAGATGAACGCACGCCTCCTCGACACCGAACGCAATACGGATGATCGCGTCGCCCTGAACAAGGAAGCGTTCAAGCACGCCTTCCTCGACAACCTCTTCTACGTGCAGGGGAAAACCCCCGCGCTGGCCACCAAGGTCGATCACTACATGGCGCTCGCGTACACGGTGCGCGACCGCATGCTCCACCGCTGGATCAGCACGGCGGAGACGTACACCCAGCAAGGCTCCCGCACCGTCGCTTACATGTCGGCCGAGTTCCTCATGGGCCCGCATCTCGGCAACAACCTCGTGAACCTCGGCATGTATGAGGAAGTGCGCGCGGCAGTCTCCGAAATCGGCATGGATCTCGAAGAACTGCTGACCTACGAAGACGAGCCCGGCCTCGGCAATGGTGGCCTCGGCCGCCTCGCCGCGTGCTTCCTCGATTCGATGGCCACGCTCGAAATTCCGTCCATCGGCTACGGCATCCGCTACGAGTTCGGCATCTTCCAGCAGGAAATCGTCGACGGCTGGCAGGTCGAGAAGACCGACAAATGGCTGCGTTTCGGCAACCCCTGGGAAATCGCGCGCCCCGAGTGGGCGGTGGAAGTGAAACTCGGCGGCCACACCGAGCGCTACACCGACGAATACGGCCGCATGCGCGCCCGTTGGGTGCCGGAAAAGATCGTCAACGGCGTCCCCTACGACACGCCGATTCTCGGCTACCGCGTGAACACGGCGAACACTCTGCGCCTGTGGAAAGCGGAAGCCCCCGAATCCTTCGACTTCGCGGTGTTCAACCGCGGCGACTACTACGGCGCGGTCAATCAGAAGATCACATCGGAAAACCTGAGCAAGGTTCTCTACCCGAACGACGAAGCCGTGAAGGGTAAAGAGCTGCGCCTCGAGCAGCAGTTCTTCTTCGTGTGCTGCTCGCTGCAAGACATGCTCCGCATTCTGCACGTGCAGAAGATTCCGCTGGAGCGCCTGCACGAGAAATTCGCCGTGCAGCTGAACGACACCCACCCGGCCATCGCCGTGGCCGAACTCATGCGCCTGCTCGTAGACGAGCGCGCCATGGAATGGGATCTGGCGTGGCAAATCACGCGCAAGACGTTCGGCTACACCAATCACACTTTGATGCCCGAAGCGCTGGAGCGCTGGCCCATCTCAGTGTTCGGAAAGATTCTGCCGCGCCACCTGGAAATCGTGTACGAGATCAACGCACGCTTCCTCGACGAAGCGCGCATTCATTTCTTCGGCGATGACGACGCCATCAGCCGCCTCTCGCTCATCGACGAAAGCGGCGACCGCTACGTGCGCATGGCAAACCTTGCGTGCGTGGGCAGCCACGCCGTGAATGGCGTGGCTGAGCTGCACTCCGAGCTGTTGAAGCAGGACGTGCTGCGCGACTTCGCAAACCTCTGGCCGAGCAAGTTCTCGAACAAGACGAACGGCGTCACGCCGCGACGCTGGCTTGCGCTGGCGAATCCGCGTCTCTCCGCGCTGATCACCGAAGCCATCGGTGAAGGGTGGCTCACGAACCTCGAGCGCCTGCGCGAGATCGAGAAGTTCGTCGACGACCCGAACTTCCGCATGCGCTGGCGCGAGATCAAACGCTGTAACAAACGCGACTTCGCGAAGCTCGCGCGCGAGCGCACCGGCATCGCCATCGACCCGGATTCGATGTACGACGTGCAGGTGAAGCGCATCCACGAGTACAAGCGCCAGCACCTGGCCATCCTGCACGTGGTGGCGCTCTACCGGCGCATGAAGTCGGACCCCTCGTTCGACATGCCGGCGCGCACGTTCATCTTCGGCGGTAAGGCGGCGCCGGGCTATCACCTGGCCAAGCTGATCATCAAACTGATCACCGCCGTGGGCGAGGTGGTGAACCGCGACCCCCACGTTCGCGATCGGCTCAAGGTGCTGTTCCTCCCCAATTTCAATGTGACGAACGGCCAGCGCGTCTACCCGGCCGCGGATTTGTCCGAGCAGATCTCCACGGCCGGCAAGGAAGCCTCGGGCACCGGCAACATGAAGTTCTCGATGAACGGCGCGCTCACCATCGGCACGTCTGACGGGGCGAACATCGAAATCTGCAGCGAGGTCGGGGCGGAGAATTTCTTCATGTTCGGCCTGCTGGCGTCCGAAGTGGCCGAGATCAAGGCGCGCGGCTACCGTCCCGCGCATTTCTACGAGACCAACGCGGACCTGCGCGGCGCCATCGACCTGATTTCCGAAGGCTTTTTCTCACGCGGCGACCCCATTCAGTTCCGCCCGCTGATCGACGGGCTGATGGGCTGGGACCCGTACCTGGTGTTCGCGGACTTCCAGGCGTACTCGGAGTGCCAGACCCTCGTCAGCCGGGCCTACGAAGACACGGAGCGCTGGACGGCCATGTCCATCCGCAATGTCGCCCGGTCGGGGCATTTTTCCTCGGATCGGACGATTCGGGATTACGTGGATAATATCTGGCGGGCTCCTACGGTGCCTATTCGGCTGCTTTCGCAGAAAGAGCTGACGAATAGCCCCTGATACCCTTGATGTCCCTGATAAGGACGCCCTCTTCAGCCGCCCGGCGATTGAGGGCTTCCTGATTCCGGGGCTGCGCCCGCAAGAAAAGAAGCCCAATCGCCGGGCGGCTGAAGAAGAAGCCCCTTTCGGGGGCCATTCACAGCAAGCACGCGCCTTGACGAGTTTCCGTTCCGCCGCATAGCCTGCCCGCGGGCTCGATTCCGAGCCCCAAGCCAAAAAAGGCAGCCCATGCGCGCAGCAGTTTTCCACGGCCGTGAGGATCTCCGGCTCGAAGACGTTCCCGTCCCCTCCGCGGGCGCGGGTGACGTAAAGCTCCGCGTTCTCTACAACGGCATCTGCGGCAGCGACCTTCACGAGTTCTACCACGGCCCGCTCACCACCCGGACCACGCCACACCCGCTCACGGGCATCAAGAACCCAATCATCATGGGCCACGAGCTCAGCGGCGAGGTCGTCGAGGTCGGCCCGGGTGTCGAGGATCTGAACATCGGCGACCTGGTGGCCGTCGAGCCAGTGGAAACCTGCGGCGCCTGCCTGTACTGCAACTCAGGCCAGTACAACCACTGCGGCCTGCTCGCCTTCCACGGCTACAACCGCGGCAGCGGCGGACTGGCTGAATTCTCAGTAGTGAAGCGCTCGATGGCGCACAAACTGCCTCCGGGAATGACCGGCCAGCAAGGCGCGCTCGTCGAGCCCATGGCCATCTCGTACCGGACGGCGGAGCGTTGTGGCGTGGAGGCCGGCGAAACCGTTGTCATCCACGGCGGCGGCCCCATCGGCCTCGGCGTGTATTTCACGCTCATCCGCCGGGGTGTGTGCGTCATCCTCGTCGACCCCTCGGCTCAACGGCGCGCGGCGCTGAAGAAGATCGGCGCGAGATTTGTCCTGGACCCGGCGGAAGGCGACATCGTCGCCGCCATCAAAGACCTGACCGGCGGGCTCGGAGCGCACGCTTCAGTGGATGCGGCGGGCGTTCCCGCGTCTTTCAAAGCGGCGCTGGCGAGCACGGCGGTGGGCGGCAAGCTCATCGTCGTCGCCATCCACACGCGCCCCATCGCCATCGAGCCGATGGAGATACTGATGTCCGAGGTGCAGATCAGCGGCATCGCCCTGTCCTGCAATACTTTCCCGAGCGTCATCGCCGAGATGGAAACCGGGACTTATCCCGCGGAGGGGTGGGTTGAAACGATCCCGTTCGACAGGATACTGAGTGACGGTTTCGAACGGCTGCACCGCCAGGACGGCATGAAGATTCTGGTGAACGTCGCGGGCGACACCGGGCCACTGGAAACGCGCGACGACGTCATCGTCTGACGAAGTACGGCACGGCGACGAAGATGGCGCCGATGGCCACCAGTGCCACCGTGTTGGGCATGAAGTAGGGGAACACCATGAGCGCGACGCCGCTCACCAGAGGAACCGTCTTGCCCTGGCGCCGGCCATACATGAAAAAGCCCAGCCCGATCGAGCCGAACAACAGGCCCCACAGCAACTCCGATGTATTCATGATGCCCTCCTCTGCATTGCGCCGACTGTGCCGCTGGAGACCCGCGGCCCGCAAGGGCACGGCGCTCTTCTGCGCACCATGCACGCATTCGACTATCGTCAGTTCGGTATTCTGCGCCCCGCAACGGCGGCCCCGGGCCGATTAGATGGCATTCACGAACGCAATGGATTCCCCGAAACGCCGTTTCAAACCCCGCGTTCTGATTTTCGCCACCGTGGTTTCGGCGGCGATCCTGGTCACGATCGTGGTGGTTCCGCAGTGGCTGTCCAAGCACGCACGGCTCGATGTGTTGCGTTCTCACGTCGGCCAGATCGCGCGGCTCGCCGCCAGCGTAGTCGACGGCGACCTCCACCGACAGCTTTTGACACCCGCTAGCTACAGCGCCGATCTCTATGCTCGCGCGTTGAAACCGCTGGTGCGCTTCCACTCGGCGAATCCCGAGATTTTCTACGTCTACACAATGGTGGATCGTGGAGGCGAAACTTTCTTCGTGCTGGACACCGCAGCGTCTCCCGACCTGCGTAGCAATCATCATCTGCGCGGTTCGGGGTACATGGAGCGCTTCCAGCTACGCAAAGAGTACAAGAGTGATTGGCTGCAGCAGATCGCATCAGGCAACACGTGGGTCACGCCCACACTTCAGACGGATGACTACGGGGACTTTCTCACCGCACACACTCCCATCTACGACAGCCAGCACCGCTACA
Organism: Gammaproteobacteria bacterium; assembly: GCA_040007735.1. Classification (GTDB taxonomy): domain Bacteria; phylum Pseudomonadota; class Gammaproteobacteria; order Steroidobacterales; family Steroidobacteraceae; genus JADGHX01. The sequence goes on from JBDTUL010000135.1 coordinate 6,347, forward strand.
GCGGATTTGTGGGGGTGGATTTCGACTTGCAGTACTACCTGGCTCAGGAAGCGCGTTTCCAGGCGATCGGCACATGGAGCCTCATCGCGGCGTTGATCGCGTCACTGATCATTGGGTACATCATCGCGCGCTATCACTACGACCTGAACCACCGGCTGCAGGAACACTACTTCACGTCGATACGGGACGGTCTCACTGGCCTGCTGAACCGGCGCGGGGCAATGGATGCCATCAGCAAGTCCCTTGCGCGCCGAACCCCCAGTTACGCCACGCTGCTCGTCGACATAGACGACCTCAAGTCCATCAACGACACGCTGGGTCACGCGCGAGGCGATGCCGTCATCGGCTGCCTCGCCACCGTCATTCGCGATTGCATTCGCGACGGTGACGACTGCGCGCGACTGGGCGGCGACGAGTTCATGATCTTCGCGCCGGACTGCGATACGCACGGCGCCTCCGAAATCGCACGACGCATCCTGGCCGCCGCGGCCGCGCCGCGCCCGGAACTCGGCGGCGCCGGTTTTGGTGTGTCGATTGGTATTGCGGTTCAGGCGCACACCACGGCAGGGTTCGAGCGCCTCTATCGTGAGGCAGATTCGGCCCTCTACCACGCCAAGTCCGCAGGCAAACGCGGTCTCGCGCTGTTCCACCCCTCAATGTCCACCGAGCCCACTGCCAGCTAGGGAGAGTCCGAAGAACTTCTCTGAAATCGCTTGTAGCTGAGCGCGGCGCCGGGGTGCGCAAGCGGCTAAGCGTCCCGCGCACATTCCCCGTCTGGCGAATTCGTGCTATTCAACATACGCACGATAAAGAGGGGGATGGGTTAGTGGAACTCCGCAGTCCTGTCGATCGTCGCGAATTCCTGAAGACCGCGACCGGCGTTCTCACCGGTGTGCTCGCCGTGGGAAGCCCGCTTGCACTCGTGGCGCCCTCGAGCGCCTGGGCAGCGGACCTTCACGTGCTCAGCAGCGCGGAAGGCGCCACGCTCATGGCGATGGCGCGAACCATAGCCCCGCACGACAAACTCGAAGATGCCGCGTACGCGATTGTCGTGCAGTCCCTCGACTCCGACATGGCTAAGGATGAGACCACTCGCACCGTTATCAAGGATGGCCTCGGGACACTTGGCGCGGGGTTCGCTACCGCATCTGAAAGCGTACGCGTGGAAGCGCTCCAGAATATCGAGCGCTCTCCTTTCTTTCAGACGATGCGCGTCAAGACATTGGGTGTGCTCTACGCCACTGAGATGGCCTACACGTACTTCGGCTACGAAGGTGAGGCGTACTCGAAAGGCGGTTACCTGTTCCGCGGGTTCAACGACCTGCGCTGGTTGCCCGAGGTGCCGTTAGCCGATAGCGGACCGGTTCCGGCGCAGTCCTAGATTTTCATCTACTTAGACTGACTCGCTCTCAGCCGCCCGGCGATTGAGGGCTTCCTGAATCTGCGTCGGAAGCCCTCAATTGCCGGGCGGCTGGGAGGTCGAGTTTTTGGCGAACGGCCCGAAGGCCGAGGCCTCAATCCTTTTTAGTCATATCCGACGCCGCATCCTTCACCTTGTCGCCGGCGTCGTCGAGCTTGTCCGCGGTCGTCTCTTCACCGCCGTTCTTGATGGTGTTGACCGTCTTGTCGACCTTCTCGCCCATCTTCTCGGCCGGGCCTTCCTTGTGACAGGCGGCCATGCCCAGCGTGAGGGCCGCGAGCACGGCTGCGAGCGTCAGATTCTGAATTCGAGATTTTGTCGTCATGCCATTCCCTCCTGATTGGGGGCGCATCATTGCACTGATCAGCTTGGGCTGGCGGTCGGCCGCCGGGGGGACTCGGTGTAGGACGAGTCCGACAAATTCAGGCCCGGCGAGTGCTGGGTACTGTGGCCGGCGAAACAGCCGGCCCCACACCCTGCCCCACCAATCGCCACTCGAGGGGGAGCCACGTCTCGGGCAACGGGCTGTTCGTGGTAGCGTTCAGCCACACCACCGGACCAGTTTCACCGTCGCAGACCCGCATGATGTTGAGGATGATGGAACGCGACTCGCCCAGGGTGAGCCGGCCTTCCACAATAGTATGCAGCGGAGGCAACTCGTGCCCGACAGGCGTCCAGCCCATGGGCTTCGGCACCTGCCGCGCGGCTTCCCAGACGGACTGACATTGAAGATGAAATCGCAGCAAGGCTGTCGGCGCGCCTTCGAACTCGAGCTCCATCTCGGTTTCGGAGGGCAGGATCGGCGCATCGCACAGACTGCAGGCCAAACCCGTTCCGCGGCCGCCCCACGTGCGCGCAGGCCGGGCAATCGGGAGCTGGTGCTGCTCTACCCGCTCGCGGGCACGCGCCCGGAGCTCTTCCAGATTTTGTTTTGACGGGCCGCCCATGCGACTGAATCCCCGGAGGCGACGGCGAGCACTATGCGCGCCACGAATTGCGACGTCCAGAGTGCCACGCTCCTGGCTCGGGTGGGTATTCCTGTTGCTTCTACCCGTGTGCGCGCAGGGCACCGAACGGTTCAGTAGCCCCAGTGCCACCGTGGAGCAGGTGCTGACACTTGCCGACCAGCGCATGGCGCTCATGCCGGGTGTGGCGGCGTGGAAATGGCAGCGTAAGGCGCCCATCGCCGACCCGGAACGCGAACGAGTGGTCAGCACGCGGGCCGCCGATCTCGCCCGGACCATGGGCCTTGCGCCCCAGGGTGTGCAGGCGTTCTTCGACCTGCAGATCCTGGCCGCCCGGGAAGCTCAGTCCGCAACGCATGCTCGCTGGGATGAGAAAGGGTTCGACTACCCGGGCCCCATCCCGAGCCTCGAGGCGGACCTGCGGCCCAAACTGGATCGCATCACGCTGGAACTACTCCGGGCGCTCTACCTCGCCGCGCCAGAGTTGCGCAGAGCGGACTTCGCCAACACCTACACCGATGCCGCATCGAATCGTTTGAAGGCCGTCGGGTGGTCCGAGAGCTCGAGACGGCGGCTCCTGAGCACACTCGCTGGCGTTCGCCGGTTGCCGCCGGCGCCCGCGTCATCACAGCCCGCGACGTCTACAGCAGTTCCTCCCACGCCGCTGGCGCGAATCGCCGCATCCGGGGTGCTGCGCATCGGTACGACGGGCGACTACGCGCCGTTCAGCCTCGAACGCGAAGGCAACCTGATGGGAGCCGACATCGAGCTGGGCGAAGCACTTGCCGCACGGCTGCACGTCACGCCGGTGTTCGTGAAGACCACCTGGCCGTCGCTGCTGGACGATCTGAAGGCAGACCGCTTCGATCTCGCCCTGAGCGGAATTTCGGTCACGCCGGCCCGGGAAGCGGTGGCGGCGTTCTCCGTGCCCTATTCCGCCGGCGGCAAAACCGTCATTGCCCGTTGCAAGGACACACGGCGCTACAACGATTTGGCCAACGTGGACCGCAAGGGCGTGCGGGTCATCGTGAACCCGGGCGGCACCAACGAGCAGTACGTTCGGGCCAACGTGCGCCGCGCGAAGATCATCGTGTTCCCGGACAACCGGGGGATCTTCGATGAGATTCGCGCCGGCCGTGCCGACGTCATGTTCACGGACGACGTGGAGGTCGAGTTGCAGACCCGGCAGCACCCTGATCTGTGCCGCGCGCTTCCGGGCACGCTCACCCATTCTGACAAGGCGGTGCTGATGCCGCGCGACCGGGCGCTGGTGGGGGTGGTTAATGGGTGGCTGACGGAGGTCATTACTGCCGGCGAACCGGCGCGGCTGATTGAGGAGCACCTTTCGCCGTAGCGCCATTTCTGGCGCTCGCGACAGCAAGAAGCCCTCAATCGCCGGGCGGCTCGGAATATTTCTTCTTTATTTTCTGATCAGCAATCCAGAAAGAAAATTACCTCGGAATATTCTTTTCCTTGGTTTTTCTCCAATCAAAAAAAAAGAAAACCCCCTATTTTGTCGACGCCGTCGCGATCAATTCATCGCCCATCTGGGCGCGATTCGTGCGGCGATAAAGCGCCGCCAGCCACTTCGAACAGTTGCGCGTGCGCGGGTCTGCAATGCCGTAGGCCGTGCTGAGCGTCTTGTAGCTCGCCGCGAGCAACGGTTCGGCCTGCGTATCCTTTCCCTGTAACGCCAGCACCTGCGCGGATATCGCCTGCGCATTCGCGAGCTGCGGATGGCCCGCAGGCAGCGTCGACCGCCAGATCACCATGGCACGCGTCGCGGCCGTGGACGCCTCGTCGATGCGGCCCAGCTCGATGAGCGCACGCGCAAGGCCCGTCTGCGCGGACGCCACGTACTGATGATCGGGCGGCAGCGTACCCGCATAGATCTTCAGCGCCGCACGAAATTCTTTCTCGGCATCGGCGTAGTCGCCCTTCACATGCAGAAGGTTTGCAAGGTTCACATGGTCGAAGCCCACGTAAGGGTGACCCGCGCCACGAACCTCAGTGTCGAGCGCCAGCGTCTCGCGGAACACCTTCTCTGCTGCGGGCAGGTCGCCTGCCGCTTGCAGGAAGCGCCCGTAGTTGCCCAGCATATCCAGCGTGTCGGGGTGCTTCTCGCCCAACACTTTGCGCGACATCGTCACCGATTCCTCGAACAGCGGCCGCGCCTCGTCGAGCTTGCCGCGAGACTGCAGCACCACCGCGAGGTTGTTCAGGTTGTGCGCTACCTGCGAGTGATCGTTGCCGAGCGCCGTTCGGTCGATGGCGAGCGCGCGGCGGAAATAATCCTCCGCGCCCGCGTGATCCCCACGGCGCTCCATCAGCTGCGCCAGCTCGTTCATCACCGATGACACGCGCGTCGACTTCGGCCCTTCCAAGGCAGTGAAGATGCCGAGGCTCTTCTGCAAACTGAATTCGGCGCCCTTGAAGTCGCCCTTCTCTTTCTGCAGCTTGCCCATCTCCTCCAGTGAGCTCGCGACGGAGAGGTGCCGTTCGCCATGCAGGCGCTCGTTCATGCTCAGAGCGTCGTGGTAGTGCTTCTGCGCCAGGTCCAGGCGCCCGGCCGCCAGCTCCAGGTTGCCGAGCGCGCTCAGGTTCGAGGCCTTCGACATGTGATCGCCAGTGTGTTGCTTCTCTCGCATTGCCAGTGCCTTCTCGAGTTGGGGCCGGGCTTCGGCCGTGAGACCGAGGCTCAGATAGACCCGGCCAATGGTTTCCATCAGGTTCGCCTGCGTTTCGGGCGCGTCTTTCAGCTCTTGCTGAATGCGCAGCGCGCCGCGCCCGAGAATCTCGCGTGCCGTGATCTGCTCGCCGCGCGCCTGGTCCGGGTCGGCCACTTCGAACAGGCCGACCAGGAATTTCGCCACCTCGTCGGAGCGGGTGCGCTCGCGCTCGGCAATCGCCCGCTCCTGCGAGACACGATGCGTCTGATACGTCATGGTTCCGGCAAGCGCCGCGAGCAGCACCACGAATGCGGACGCTGACGCCACCGCCATCGAATGGCGATTCACGAACTTGCCCGTGCGATAGCGCCAGGTATCGCGTCGTGCGATCACCGTTTGACCGGCGGCATAGCGCTTGAGGTCGGTGGCCATCTCGTCGGCAGACGTGTAGCGGCGCTCGGACTCCTTCCGCAGCGCCTTCATGATGATGTTATCGAGATCGCCCGCCAGGTCACGACGCAGGCGCTGCGAAGTGGTTCGCCTCGATTGCGCGACTTCTTCGATGCGCACCAGGTCCGCGCCCTTCACGCCGCGCGCATCGATCACCTCACTCGGAAGCGGAGGCGTCTGGTTGCAGATGATGCGTTCCATCTCTGACAACCGCGTCTCGCGGAACTCGAACGGCTTGCGCCCGGCGAGCAGCTCGTAGAGCAGCACGCCCAGCAGATACACATCGGTTGCCGTGGTAATCAGCGAGCCGCGAACCTGCTCCGGGCTTGCATGGCCGGGCGTGAACAGCCGCACGTCCGCGCGAGTGAGCGCGACGGTATGCGTGCTCTCGCGTACTTCGATGAGTTTCGCGATGCCGAAGTCGAGCAGCTTCAGCGTGCG
>JBDTUL010000136.1:0-12279 GCA_040007735.1 Gammaproteobacteria bacterium
ATCGAATCATGGCCAGAATTACCCGGCCAAATCCGCTGAAAAACTGCTGGCCACCTTCGGGCGTCTCGACGCGCGTGAGTTCGTCAAACGAGGCGCCAGCACAGAACGCGCCGTTGCCTTCGCTCTGCATCGTGATGACGCGCACGCTTGCATCGTTGCTCAACCGGTCCACTTCCTCGGCCAGTTTTGTGAGCAGCCGTGCCGGCAGCGAATTGCTCTTTGGATGGTAAAAGGTCAGGACGCCAACGCCATCGGCAACAGCGGTCGTCACGCCGCCTTGATTGACTGCATCTTCGGAAGTGGTCATCGGGGCAAGATAACGGCCGCCATTCAATTGTCGAATCCCGACGACATCTCATAAATTCCACGTATGGAACCGACGCCTGCCATTACTGTGACTCCCGATGATGCGCTGCTCGAGGCCGCGTTTGATGCGCGCATCGCAGCCGGTGAAAGCATCACGCTCGGGAACGCCAGCACGAGCTTTTCGGCCACCGCGTTGACGAACGCGCAGGGCCGCGCGCGGTTTTCGGCCGTTCCGGCTGCGGACGGTTATGAAATCCTCTCGGCGTCGCAGTCGCTCGCGACCGGACTCAGACTGCGCGCAAACGAAGCGAGGGCGGTCGCGGTCAAACTGGCTCTTCAATCCGTGCTCGTTACCGGGCGGCGGGATTTGACGGCTGCCGACGCCATCAATGCCGAGGTCAGCGCCGGCTTCTCCGGGCGTGAGCTACAGGCGCTGCCTGTGGAGGCACGTGACCTTGCACACGCGCTGGTCAGGCTGCCGAACGTCGTTGCCTCGACGGGGTTCTTTCCGGAGGCGCCGGGAATCTCGATCAACGGCGCGAACGGGCTCTTCGCCCAGTACCTCGTCGATGGCCTCGACAACAACGAGAATTTTCTGGGCGGGCCGAAGTTTCCCGTACCGATCGGGCTCGTGCAGGACGTGACGGTGCTCGCCGCGTCCTACTCCGCCGAATACGGACGCACCGGCAATGGTGTCGTGAACGTGACCACCCGGTCGGGCACCAACGACTGGCGGGGCGAAGGGTTCTATCTCATGCGGCCGGGTGCATCGCTCGATTCGGCGTCGCCCTTCGCGGGCAGAGATCTCAGCGGCAATGCCGTGAAAGACGGCTTCCGACGCGACCAGGCGGGCGTCGCCTTCGGTGGCCCCATCGTTCGCGACGAGACGTTCGTGTTCGTCGATGCGGAATACACGCGCGATGAGAAAGACAATCTGCTGTCATCGCCCGCGCTCGGCGTCAATGACACCGTCGCGGGCACCAATCGCACGGCATTGCTCTCCGCAAAGATCGACCATGAGCTGAGCGATCACTGGCGACTCGCGCTGCGCGCAAACCACGGCGTTGCGAGCATTGAGCGTCAGGGCGGCGGCCTCGAGGGTGGAGTAACTTTTCCGTCGGCAGGCTCCGTGCAGGATCGCGTCTCGACACTCACCTCGTTCTCAGCGATCTACGATGCGGGCGGCTTCACCTCCGAAAGCGCGATGGGCTACTCACGCTTTCGCTGGAATTACGGCCGGGCGCTCGGGAACGCTGGCCCCCAGGTCACCATAAATGCGCCAGACGGGCTGGCGGCCGCGGTGCTCGGCAATCCGGGCTTCGTATTCGATGAGCTGGAAAACAGCTGGCAATGGCAGCAGAAGCTGACGCTGACGCGCGGCGCCCACTCGATCAAGCTCGGGGCAGACCTGCTGCACTCCGCGTTCGAGCTTTCTGGCGGAGGCAATCAGCAAGGCAACTACACGGTGCGCTTGACCCAGGCCGAGCTCGATCAGGTGCGCGCGCTCAATCGCGGCACGGCGCTCGATATCGGCGATATTCCTGCAACGGCCCAGGTGGAAAATTACTCCGTCGAGTTGAGGCCGGGCCGCTTCGGAAGCACGCAGGACCAGACCGCGCTCTACGCCGAGGATCAGATGAGCCTCACTGCGCGCCTCACTGCCACGTTCGGACTGCGCTGGGACTACGACAGCCTCTCGCGTGCAGGTGCTGGTTCTGGCGATCGCAACAACTTCGCGCCGCGGCTCGCGCTGAGCTTTCGCGTGCGCCCAACGCTTGCGCTGCGTGCCGGGGCAGGGCGCTTCTACGAGAAGATTCCGTACACCGTCGCCTCCGATGCGCTTCAGCAGAACACGACGTCGACGGCGTTCCGATCCCAGTTGCAGCAGCTCATCGAGGGAGACGCGCTGCCTGCGGGAACGAACCTGGAGCGCGTTACGTTCGATGGCAATCTGAGCGTGAGCCCGACATGCACCGCGTATCTGCAATGCCCAACCCCGGCGACGTCACAGGGTCTGCGTGACACGGCATTCTCGAACGAGCGCCGGATTCTCAATCCCAACGGACTCGACAATCCTTACACGAATCAATTCTCCATTGGCCTGCAGTGGGAAGCGTTTCCCGGCGTCGTGGCGGGCGCCGACGTCATTTACGCAAACGGCTACAACCTGCTTCGACTGCGGGACTTGAATGCTCCGGCGCCGTTCTCGCCGAACCTGCAGAATCTCACCGATTCGAACATTGCGTTGTTGCGCGCGCAGCCGAGCGATGCGGATCGGCGTTCGCTCGCCGAGTCGCTCGGCCTCGTCCGCTCACAGGCCGCGGCGGATGCGACACGCCCGGTCGGCGTGCCGCCCGGTGGCGCGCGGGAGATCGTCGTGTCCGAGACGGGCGGCCGCTCGCGCTACCGGGCCCTCACTCTCCGCGCCGCGAAGGAGACCGGCGAATCGCGCTACGGATACATCGTGTCCTACACGCTCTCGAAACTCACCAACGATACCGACGACATCAATTTCCGCTCCGCGAACTCGAACTCGTTCGGCACGGAGTGGGGGCCGTCAGTGAACGATCGGCGTCACGTCGTTTCGGCCGTATTCTTTGCGCATCCGTTGCCGGACGTCACGCTCTCCGTCGCCGGGCTCCTGCAGTCCGGACAGCCGATCAACTACATTCCGGATGCGACGATCTTCGGCACGACCGATCTCAACGGCGATGGCGCTTCCTTCTCCGATGCCTATCTCGGTAACTCGGATCGTGCTCCCGGTGTTTCGCGCAACAGCGGGCGCTTGCCCTGGTCGAAGACCATCGACCTTGGGGTGCGCTACGCGCCGGCAGTGGGCGACGCACGGGTCGAGTTGGCCGTCGACGTGTTCAATCTGTTCAACCACACCAATCTGTCGGGCTTCGCGAACTCAGCCACGCAGTCGAATCAGATTCAGGTATCCGGCGCGCCGTTCGTGGAACGCAACGGTGCCCCGCCGCGGCAATTTCAGTTCGGTGTGAGGTATTTGTTCTAATGAAACGCGTATGGCTTGCCTCGCTCCTCCTCGCCACCGCGTTCCTGAGCGTGGATGCAGAAGGAGCCGAGTCGTGGCGCGCCATCGAGCAGGCGGCACGTGGCCAGCGCGTCTACTTCAATGCGTGGGCAGGCGATCCGGCGATCAATCGCTATATTTCCTGGACCGCGGACGTGGTCGCGCGGCGTTATGGCGTGACGCTGGTGCACGTGAAGCTGTCGGATACCGTGTCCGCGGTCAGCCGCATCCTCGCCGAGAAGGCGGCCGGTCGAGTGCGCGACGGTTCGGTCGACCTGATCTGGATCAACGGCGAGAACTTCGCGAGCCTCATGCGCGAGCAATTGCTCTACGGGCCGTGGGCGGATCTCGCGCCGGGCTCGCGCCTGCTCGACGAACGCAATCCCAGCGTGCGAGTCGATTTCTCGATTCCCACGGACGGGTTCGAGCTGGCCTGGGGCGGCGCGCGTTTTACGCTTTTCTACGATGCGCGCGCGGTTGGCGCGTCCGTGCCGGCGGAACCGCGCTCGCTTCTGCATTGGATCGATGCGCATCCGGGCCGGTTCACGTATCCGCAGCCGCCGGATTTTCTGGGCACCAGTTTTCTCAAACAGTTGCTGCTGGTCATGGTGAGCGATCGGGAACGCCTGCGAAAGCCCGTCGGCGATGACTTCGAGGCCGTTACCCAACCGTTGTGGACGTGGCTCGAAGCCGCTCGACCCCGGCTCTGGCGCGCCGGTCGAATCTATCCTCGCAGCGGCGCGGAGCAGCGGCGTCTGCTGGGCGATGGCGAAGTAGACTGGGCGGTGTCATTCAATCCTTCGGAAGCCAATCGCGCGATGCTCGCGGGCGAATTGCCTGCCGGGATACGGGCCATTCATTTTCGGAACGGTGTACTCGGCAATAGCCACTTCCTCGCCATTCCGTTCAACGCACGCGCGAAAGAGGGCGCGATGGTGGTAGCGAATTTCCTGCTCTCGCCGGAAGCACAGGTACGCAAAGCGGATGAGGCGATCTGGGGCGATCCGACCGTCCTCGGCATGGCTCACCTTTCGCACGATGAGCGCGCTCGATTCGCAGCACTGAAAGCCGGGCCGGCGACGCCGCGACTCGAAGGGCCGCTGCTGAGCGAGCCCCACCCGACATGGACGACCGCGCTCGAGCGCGGCTGGATACGGCGATTCGGCGCTCAATGAAGCGCATTGCAGTCATCCTGCTGTGCGCGGTCTCCTCGGTGCCGGTCGTCGCTGGAATTTCGGGGGCCCTCATCGGCGGCACCAACGTTCAAGCCTGGCATGCATTGTTCGACACGCCTGGATTGGCGCACGCGTTGTTCCTGTCGGTATGGACCGGTGTCGCAGCGACGACAATCGCGATCGCCCTGGCCCACGCGATGCTCGCGTTGGCCGCGACGCGCTCGTGGATCGTTCGGCTCCGCGCGCTTACCGTGCCGCTACTGGCGACTCCGCATCTGGCATTGGCGATCGGACTGGTGCTGGTATTGTCCCCGTCAGGACTCCTGATGCGGATGCTGTCGCCCTGGGCAACCGGATTCGACCAGCCCCCCGACTGGGCGACCGTGCAGGACCCACTCGGGCTTGCGCTGATCGCCGGGCTCGTCATCAAGGAAACGCCTTTCCTCGTTCTAGTGTTGAGCGGCGCCCTCGCTCAGGTGAATGCCCGGCGCCTGATGCTGCAGGCGAGCACGCTCGGCTATGGGCAGATGAAGTCGTGGTTCATTGCCGTGGCGCCGGCGCTGCAAAGGCAGGCCCGGTTCGGGATGCTTGCCGTGATGATCTTCGCCGTCACGAATGTCGAGATGGCTTTGCCACTCGCGCCAACCACGCCGCCACCGTTTTCGGTTCTCCTGCTGCAATGGTTTACCGACGCGGACTTCGCCATGCGCGGTCAGGCCTTCGCCGGCGCCTGGCTGCTGCTCGGGGCGACACTGGTCCTGGTGGGAGTGGCGTTTGGCGTGACCCACGCGATGCACTGGATCTGGCGGACGGTCGCCACGAGCGGGGCGCGGGCCATCGACGACGCGCCGTTGGCCCGCACGATTGGCAGCGCGTTCGCAGTGGTGCTCGGACTCGGTGCCCTCGCGCTTGCGGCGCTGTTCTTGCGCGCGACGGGCGGCGCATGGCGATTTCCGCAAGTTCTGCCTCAGACACTATCTTTGCGGATGTGGCGCGCGGTCGCGCCGGATCTCGGCGCGTCGGCGAGTACGACCATTCTTCTGGGATTTCTTACTGCGCTCATCAGCGTCGCGCTCGTGCTCTGTGCGGCTGAAGCCCTGCACGATCGACCCGTGGCTCGTCGGCGTATCGGCGTCCTTCTCTTTGTCCCCCTGATGCTCCCGCAAATGGCGTTTCTGTTTGGGTGGCAGGTCGTGCTCGTGCACATGAGGCTGGACGGGACATTGCTGGCGGTCCTCTGGAGTCACGCGACGTTCGCGCTTCCCTACGTGTGGGCCGCGCTTGCCGAGCCACGGGCGGAGCTGAATCCGGGCTATCTCACTTCGGCCAGGTTGCTCGGCGCGGGCCGGGTGCGCGCGTGGCTTACGGTGATCGCGCCTTTGTTGCTGCGTTCTGGGCTTCTCGCATTCGCGCTGGCCTTTTCAGTCAGCGTCGCGGTCTACCTGCCAACGCTCTTCGCCGGTGCCGGTCGTGTCGCCACGTTGGCTACCGAGGCCGCCGCGTCGATTGCGTCGGGTAACGTTCGTTCGGCATCGGCGAGTGCCGCCGTCCAGGCCCTTGCACCGTTGCTCGCGTTTGCCGGCGCGCTGTGGCTGAGCCACGCCGTCTATCGCAACCGCCGGGGCGTGCCGCGATGAGCACGCTCGAGTTGCGCGACGTCACACTGACGCTGCCCGATCGACGGTTGCTCGGTCCCCTCTCGATGAGCGTGGTGTCCGGCGAAGTGCTCTCGCTGCTGGGTCCGAGCGGAGTCGGCAAATCGAGCCTGCTGGCGTTTGTGTGCGGCGTGCTGCCGCGGGCGCTGACGGCGTCGGGTTGCGTAGTGCTGGACGGTGAGGACGTGACGTCGCTTCCGCCGCAACGTCGGCGCGTCGGCATCCTGTTTCAGGACGATCTGTTGTTCCCGCACTTGAGCGTCGGCGGGAATCTTGCCTTCGGTTTGCGCACAATCGAGCGCTCCCGGCGGCAGCGCGCGCGGCTCATCGATGAAACACTCGATGCGATCGGGCTTGCCGGGTTCGCGGCACGAGATCCGGCGACGATGTCGGGTGGCCAGCGCGCGCGAGTCGCGTTGCTGCGCGTATTGCTATCGGGGCCGCGAGCGTTGTTGCTCGACGAGCCGTTCGCCCACCTCGATGCGCAGACTCGCCGGCAAACCCGTGAGTTCGTTTTCGAGGAAGTCCGGCGCCGCCAGTTGCCCACGCTTCTGGTCACGCATGACCCCGACGATGTGCACGCCGCCGGCGGCGCGTGTGTGAAGCTCACCGCGGCCGATGGAGAATCGACATGCTCGATGCACGACTCCAGCCGCTGATCGGCATTCCGCTGAACTGGACGGGACGCTGGCTCGCGCGCGCCGGCGTCTCTGCCAATACGGTCACGCTTTGCGGCACCGTCGTGGCGCTGGGCTGCGTACTCGCGATTGCGCGCCAGGATTACGTGCTCGGCCTTGCGTTGATTGCGTTGTGCAGAGTTCTCGATGGTGTCGACGGCGCGGTGGCGAGAGCCTCGCATCGAACGGATCTCGGGGGCTACCTCGACATCGTCTCGGACTATGTATTCTATGCGGGCGTGCCGCTGGGGTTTGCGATTGCCGTGCCCGTCGCGAATGCGCTGCCGGCCGCCGCACTGCTGGCGAGTTTCCTGCTCACGACGTCGAGCTTCCTCGCCTATGCGACGCTTGCAGCCAAGCGCGGAATGACCGCCGATCCTGCGCGGGAAAAATCATTCTTCTATTCAAAGGGTCTCATGGAGGGGACTGAGACCATCGCGTTCTTTGTGGCCATGGCGCTCTGGCCGGCGCACTTTGCGACGCTCGCGTGGGTGTGTGCAGGCCTGTGCGTTCTCACCGCAATCCAGCGCAGCGCCACCGCGTTCCGTCACTTTCGTTAACCTTCAGCGCGTGCCCCGCCGCCACGCGTGGTAACGCCCGACCCAACGGAGCAGGCGTTGCGGGGCGTGCGCACGCTTCCATTCTCCGGCGGCGTATCTGTTGGCTTCTGCGAGTGTGGGATACGTGTGAATGGTGCCCATTACCTTGTTCAACCCGAGCCCGTGCTTCATCGCAAGCACCCATTCCGCACACAAATCGCCGGCGTGCGGACCGACGAGCGTGACTCCGAGGATGCGATCCTTGCCGGGCACCGTCAGCACTTTCACGAACCCCTCGGTGGCGCTGTCGGCAATCGCCCGATCGAGCTCCCGTAGCTCGAAGCGGGTGACCTCGAAGGCAATGTCACGGTCGCGCGCATCCTGCTCGCTGAGGCCGACGCGCGCGATTTCCGGGTCGAGGAATGTGGTCCAAGGCACGGTAGAGTAGTCGGCCTTGAAGCGCTTCAGCTGTCCGAAGAGCGCATTCACACTCGCATACCACGCCTGGTGCGCGGCCATGTGAGTGAACTGATACGGGCCCGCCACGTCCCCGGCCGCCAGGATGTTTGGATAGAGCGTTTCCATGTATTCATTCGTGACAACCGTCTTCTTCGTGGGAATGCCGAGCTCCTCGAGCCCGTAGCCATCGAGGCGCGCATGGCGCCCTACCGCGCAGAGCAACTCGTCGAATTCGATCGGTCGTTCCGCTTCAGGGGACGCCACGACGATTATCTTGCGGTCGCCGGCCCGCTCACAGCGCAGGGCCTCGTGCTCTGTGAGCACGGCCACCCCATCGCGCTCGAGTGCCCGGCGGGCGAACGCTGACACCTCAGGGTCTTCGCGCGTCAGCAACCGTGGGCCTTTCTCGATCTGGGTCACCTTCGAGCCCAGCCTCGCAAAACATTGCGCGAGCTCACAGCCGATCGGTCCGCCACCGAGGATGACGAGACGCGGCGGCACCGCGTCGAGCTCGGCAAAGCGTTCCCACAGCGTATCGGTGGTGACGTAGCCCGAGTCTTCGATCCCCGGCAACGGCGGAACAACCGGCGTGCCGCCGCTGGCGATGACGATGCCGCGGGTCGTGAGGCGCTGAGTGCCGCCGTCGTTCAGCGCAATCTCGACCGTCCACGGGTCGATGATGCTGGCGTGGCCCTGCAAGACCTCGACTCCGAGCGAGGTATACCGCTCCACGCTATCGTGCGGCTCGATGGCCCGGATCACGGCTTGCACGCGCGCCATGACGGCCTTGAAACTGATCGTTGGCGCGATGGACTGAAGCCCATAGCGATCGGCGTCGCGGAACTGCTGAGCCACCGTGGCGCTGCGAATGAGCGCCTTGCTGGGCACGCAGCCATAGTTGAGACAGTCCCCACCCATCTTGTTTGCTTCAACCAGCGTGACGCGCGCGCGCACGGTCGCCGCGATGTAGGCGCTGACGAGGCCCGCTGCGCCCGCGCCGATGACCACGAGGTTGCGATCGTATCGAGCCGGACGTTTCCAGCGGGCGTAAACGCGGCGCCGGCGAACGCCGCGCACGATTGCACGCGCGATCCACGGGAAGATTCCCAACAGCACGAAAGAAGAGAGCAGCCCGGGCGACAGAATTCCCGACAGGTGACCGATGCGTGCGAGCTGCGTGCCCGCGTTCACGTACACAAGCGTTCCGGGCAGCATGCCGAGCTGGCTCACCCAGTAAAACGTGCCGGCCTTCACCCGTGTGAGGCCCATCAGCAGGTTGACGAGGAAGAATGGGAAGACCGGAATGAGCCGCAAGGTGAACAGATAGAACGCGCCGTCGCGCTCCATCCCTTCGTTGAGCGTTTTGAGCTTCGCGCCGAAGCGGCGCTGGACGCTTTCGCGGAACACGTAGCGCGAGACGAAGAGGGCGAGCGTGGCACCCATCGCCGATGCGAACGAGACGAGGAACGTTCCGGTCGAGAGGCCGAAAAGCGCGCCGGCCGCGAGTGTCAGGATGGCCGCGCCCGGCAGCGAGAGCGCGGCGACGGCTACGTACAGAGCGAAGAACGCGCCGGCAAATAGCCAGGGGGCCGCGACTTGCCGGGCTTCGAAGGCGTCACGTCCGCGCTTGAGACCTTCGAGGGTCAGATAGTCGTTCAGGTGAAGAGCGAAGAACGCGACAATGGCCAGCGCCAACGCGAATACGAGCGACAGACGCTTCATGCTTTGTGTGGAGATCGTTGTCACTCGCCGCCTCGTCTGTTGAGCGCATCAGGTACGCGCGCCGGGTGCACGGGCCGTCGAGGCTTGCGCAGGCGGTGCAGCGTTGCGATGGTTCGGCGCCGCTCGATGGCGGAGGAACCCCGGCGTACGAGATTTCCCACCAGAGCGGCCTCAATGCCTGTCATGCTTGCCCTTCGCGTGCCGTAAGGTGCCGCAAGATAGGACGTGCCACGTCACAACTCCAGTATTCGGCGGCTTTGACGCGGCAGGTCCGGCTTTTTTAAAGGCTTCGGGTCTCAGTGCGGCGACTTTGTGCACAGTGATCCAGGAGGCGGGGTGATGTCTGGGCTGGGTCTGGCGCAGGGGGGCGGCGTCCGCTTGCTGGCATTCGCCTTCGTGCTGTTCATGCTGGCAGTGTGGGAATGGCGCGCTGAATTGCGCCGCGGAGCCTTCTCGCGGCGCCAACGCTGGCCGGCGAACCTTGGGCTCGGCGCGCTCGACGCCCTGCTCATGCGCGTGCTGGCGCCCGCGGGCGCGGTCGGAGCGACGGCTCTTGCCGCGAGCCATTCGTTTGGGGTCTTCAATCTGGTGAAAATGCCAGCTGCCGTGAGTTTCATCGCCAGCATCCTCCTGCTCGATCTCACCATCTACGCTCAGCACAGGCTCTTCCATCGAGTGAGCTGGCTCTGGCGGATTCATCGAGTGCATCACTCGGATGCCCAGCTCGACGTGAGTACCGCGCTTCGCTTTCATCCTGCGGAGAGCCTCCTCTCGATGGCGATCAAGGTGTCCGTTGCGTTCGTGTTCGGCATGCCTCCTGCGGCGGTGCTGGTATTCGAAATCCTGTTGAATGCGGCGGCAATGTTCAACCACACGAATGCATCGCTCGGCCCGCGATGGGACCGCGTGGTGCGCTTACTGGTGGTCACGCCGGATATGCACCGGATCCACCACTCGATCTCGCGTGACGAGGCGGACACCAACTACGGGTTCGGCCTGTCCTGGTGGGACCGACTCTTCCGCAGTTATCGGGATGTGCCTCACATCGCCCAGACGATCATGCCCATTGGGCTACCGGATGCCGTCACGTTGCCCAAGTATCGGCGGCTTTGGTCGTTGTTGCAGATGCCGGCCCGAGCCCCGGGATATGGATTTCGTCCGAATGCGAAAGATAGGACCCGACGATGAATCGCTCACCAGAACCCGTGGCGAGTCTCAAAGGCCTCGGGCCAAAGAGTGCGGCCGCCCTGCGCAGAATTGGAATCGCAACGATTGAGCAATTGCGCGAGCGCGATGCGTTCGAGGTATACGCGCTACTCAAGGCGAATGGACCGGGCACCAGCGTGAACTTCCTCTATGCAATCATTGGC
The DNA here is from genome assembly GCA_040007735.1 of Gammaproteobacteria bacterium. Classification (GTDB taxonomy): domain Bacteria; phylum Pseudomonadota; class Gammaproteobacteria; order Steroidobacterales; family Steroidobacteraceae; genus JADGHX01. Next base: position 10,938 of record JBDTUL010000136.1, read on the forward strand.
GCTATCGAGGATGTTCAGTGGCGTGAAGTGAAGCGCACCAGGCGCACCGAAATCCTGTTGCGGCTGGATCAGGGTCCAGGGCACGCAGCGGCGGTGCTCTCTTGCGAGATCGATTCACAATCAGCAACTGATGCGTCAGAAGAAGCGATTCGGCGACGACCGAGCGGGTACCGCCGGGAGCCCCGATCCTGATGATCGTGACGATCAGGTGAGCCATCAGGACGAACCAATCGCGCATGCCGCGAACGATGCCCGGGGCAGACGGCTTGTCATAGCTTCAGTATCTTAGCAGTTGCTGAATTAGCAAGTACTGATATAAGATATGCACAGCTTCACTGCTCAAATGGAAAGCCTGATGTCTGGACGATCGATTAGTTCGAGCCGCAGCGCCGTAAAGCCTGCGCGCGCGTTACACGCAATCAAGCCGCACGCCGCGAAGGCCGCAGACCTCTTGAAGGCGCTCGCCAACGAGCAGCGACTCATGATCCTGTGCAATCTGCTGGAGAGGCCGCTGTCGGTCGGCGAGATCAATGAGAGGGTGGACCTCAGCCAGTCCGCGCTGTCTCAGCATTTGGCGGTGTTGCGCGAATCGAATGTGGTTGTGGCGACGCGAGACGCTCAGACCATCCGTTATTCACTGCCGCAGGGTGTCGTCACCCGCATTATTGGAGTTCTCTACAAGGAATTCTGTGAGAGTTGAAGCCTCGGGCCGGATACTCTAGGCGCAATCAGCGACCCACGATCGTTCCGCCAACGACCCGAGCCAGACTGGTTGGATCAGACGGCAAAGCAACTCGCCTGTCTCGTGCACGAAGACGAGTCCAGCTTGCTCTATCTGATGTTCAATGCCGGCACCGAGGCCGCTGATTTCAGAATCCCGCCCGTGTCTAGGATCTCCTTGTTGCACATCGCGGTGGGTACTGGTCGCGAAGCACCGCAAGAGTCGTTCTCACCGAAACGAAGTTCTGTCTGGGATTCGTCGGGGTGGTATACGGTGGGCCCACACGCGAGCGCCAGATTGCTGGGTCAAAGATGAGCGCGACCTGCCAAGCTCGAGGTAGTGGCATTCGCAGGATTTCTGCAATGCGCGCGCGTTTTGCGATCGCCGCTACGTAGTTCCAACGGGGTTGCTACGGAGATGAGCGGGTTTCGGTCGGTGCGGCGCGTGACAACATTCCAACCGATGGGGCGCACTGCGGTCCATTTCACCGCGCTTCTCAAATGGTTTGAGGACGTACTCCTTGCTGACGGCCCATGTCCGTGCGGGCGAAGGAAGCTCCCTGGCCCAGGTCGCGCTGGAAACAGTCCAGAGCAGCGCCACCACGGCGATACCGATAAGCGG
>JBDTUL010000137.1:0-12257 GCA_040007735.1 Gammaproteobacteria bacterium
ATCCGGTTGAATATACTTCCACGATCCGGACGAAGTGCCTTGCCCGGTTGGTGGATCGAGGCTATCGATTAGGAGCTTCGCCAGGTCCACGCGGTCCGGCCGCTCCAGCTGGAGCGCGTCATGGAAGGGTTTTTCGCGTGAAACCGCCATGGGGAAAAGATCGTACCACCATCGTGTTCTCCTGTGCCGCCTTACCATCCAGCCATGAGAATTGAGCTGGTGACTGAGGAACGTAACCGATCCTCTCGCGCGCATCTGCAGACAGTTGATGCGAGGGCTCGTCGGCTGCGTAGGCACCGCCCGAATCGGCGCGCACCTGGCCCAGCAGAATCTTCAGTAGGGTCGTCTTTCCTGATCCATTGGCACCGAGCAGCCCTAACGCGCAACCGTTTGGCACCTCCAGTGTGAGCCCATCGAGAACCACTCGACTTCCAAAAGACTTGCGGATCTCGCGGGCATGAAATCCAAGTGGTCCCTGCTCGACGCTTCCATCCACATTCTTCTCCTGACTTTCGTTCGGATCGGCATCAACTTGGCCCGCGGATTCGGGTGCCAGCGCGCTCGGCCGTTGATCGGCAGAGGCATTCTTTCCAATCGGTGACAATCTGTCGGGATTGTGGAGCGAACGCGACTCACAAACTGCGCGTTTGGTGGCTGGGGTGAGCGCGGGATAAGCCCTCATGCGATGATGAACGCAAACCCACCCGCGGACACCCATGATCGAGATCTCAGCACTTTCCAAGGCATTCGGCGATTTCACAGCGGTACGCGATCTGAGCTTCAGCGTGCGCCCGGGCGAAGTCCTGGGACTCGTGGGGCCGAACGGCGCGGGCAAGACCACGACTCTACGCACGATGGCCGGCATCATTCCGCCCACCGCCGGCGAGGTGCGCATCGGCGGCCATGACATCGCCGCGGAGCCGATCGAAGCCAAACGTCAGCTGGCCTTCTTCCCGGACGAGCCGCGGCTCTTCGACTACCTCACCGTTCGACAGCACCTTGCCTTCGTGGCGCGGCTATACGGGGTGGCTAATCACGAGGCGCTCGCGCAACCCTTGCTCGAAGAGCTGGAAATCGCGGACCGCGCCAATCATCTGCCCGCGGAGCTCTCCCGAGGAATGAAGCAGAAACTGGCCATCGCGTGCGGGCTGCTGCATTCACCTACGGTGATGATCTTCGACGAGCCGCTCACGGGTCTGGATCCGCTCGGCATCCGACGCATGAAAGACTCGATCCTACGGCGCGCGGGGGAAGGGGCAGCCATAGTGTTGAGCTCGCACCTGTTGCATCTGCTGGAAGAAGTGTGCTCGCACGTGCTCATTCTCAAGAACGGCGAGCGCATTGCCTACGACACGCTGGCCGCCGTGCATGCTCAGTTCAGCAATGGCGATCCGCGGGCGAGCCTGGAAGACGTGTTCATTCGGGCCACGGGTGGCACCGAATCGTGAGTTCCTTGGTGACGATGGCGCGTGCGCTGCTGTACCTGCGGGTCACCTCGCTCGTGGGCCTGATCAAGGCGCGACTAGAACGGTTGAAGCAGCCGAAGTATCTCGCCGGGGCTCTGGTCGGCGTGGCCTACGTCTATTTCATCTTCATTCGGCGTGCCCAGGCGCCTCATCGCTGGAGGGGGCCTGGTGCTACTGGCGGCAAGCCTGCGACGGAAATTCCGGCTGAAGCGTTTTCGCTGTTCGCGGAGCTGGGAGCGCTGCTTCTGCTGCTCGTTCTCGTCGTCAACTGGGTGATTCCGCGCCGCGCCTCGCTCATATTCAGCGAAGCAGAGATCGCATTCCTGTTCCCCGCACCGGTTAACCGGCGCATGCTCATTCACTATCGGCTGCTGGGTTCCCAGCTTGGCATCGTGTTCACCGCGCTGATTCTTACCGTGGCACTCGGCCGCGCCCCGGGGTTCGGCGGCGGAAATGTCTGGTTCCACGCCATCGGATGGTGGCTCGTACTGGCGACGTTGAATCTGCATTTCACCGGCACGTCGTTCGTGTATTCGAAGCTCCTCAATCGCAGCATGACGAGCGGTCGGCGCAAGGCGATTACGATGGGTGTGGCGTTGCTAGTGACGGTCGCACTGATCGTGTGGATCTGGAGTGCGATACATCTGCCACAGCAGAGCGATACCGCCAGTCCTAAGGCGTTCGTCAGCTACCTTGCGACACAACTCCACGTCAGCCCGCTGTCGTGGCTGCTCGCGATACCCGCGCTCCTGGTGGCGCCGTACTTTGCCAGCACCGCCTCTGAGTTCCTGCTTTCGATCGGGCCAGCACTGGCGGTGCTCATTACGCACTACTTCTGGGTGATAAGCACAGAAGTGTCGTTTGAAGAAGCTTCAATCGCGCGGGCAGAGAAGCGCGCGGCGCGAGTGCGCGCTGTTCAGCAGGGTGATTGGCGCGGGGAGGCCGCGACCCGCAAGGCCCGGCGTCCGCCATTCAACCTCGATCGCGTGGGGCGGCCGGAGGTGGCGTTCCTATGGAAGAACCTGCTGTCCACGAGTGCGTTTTTCAGGCCAAGGGTGGCGATCGTAGTGGTGGTAATCATCATCGGCGGTTCCCAATGGCTCGTGCGGCAACCGGGTCTGGAGCCGATCCGCTTTCTCGTCGTGCTCATGTTTGGCGTCCTGCTTGCATTGGGGCTGCTGCTCGGCCCGATGATCGTGCGGCAGGACCTGCGGGCGGATTTGCCGAACTCCGACATTCTCAAGACTTATCCGCTTCGAGGCTGGCAGATCGTGCTGGGTGAGTTGCTCACGCCGCTGTCGATTCTTACGGTGTTGATCTGGGTGTGCCTGTTCGCGGTGTTCCTGCTCTTGCCGGCCGACCGGCTCACGTGGCTCACGCCGACGCTACGGGGTGGAGCAGCGCTGGGCCTGGCGGTGCTCGTGCCGCCATTCGTGGCGATTCAGTTGCTCGTCCCCAATGCGGCCGCGGTGATTTTTCCGGCATGGACGCAGTCGGCAGGAAATCGCGCCGAGCGCGGTATCGAGGTGATGGGGCAGCGAATCATCTTCATGGCGGGCCAATTGCTCGTCACAGCTGTGGCGACGGTGCCGGCGGCGATCGCCGCTGCGGTGGTGTTCTTCGCCGGGCAGTGGTTGATCGGCCCGCTGGTCGCCGCTGTGCTGGGGGTTGCGGCGATGTTCATTCTGTTCGCGGTCGAGGTGTGGGCGGGTGTCCGCTGGCTCGGCCGTCGCTTCGAGCATTTCGACCTCTCCGCTGAACTGCGGCCCTGATCGAGGTGCTGCCTTACGGTTCCAGCGAAGTCCTGGTTCCGGAGAGGGATCGGCCGGTCACGCAAGGCGCCCGGCCATCCACAGCAGGAAGTCGCCTCACTGTCGAGGCTAGCGAATCAACCGGCTACTTCTTGCGGGCAGGTTTCGATTTGCCCTTGCTGGGCAGTGCGTTAGAAATCGTACGCAGGCCGTCTTTTGCCAGACGCTGGAGGCTCTTGCCGAGCCGCTTTGCGGCGGCAGCCGGCGTGCGCTTCGCCTTCGACTTCGGCTTCGCCACCTTGCTCGTTGTGCGCTTTGTTTTGCTCTTCTTCTTTGCCTTTTTGGCCGCCGTTGTCACGGGTGCCGGGGCTGCAGCTTCGGCAGTGACGGCTGAAGTGGGACGGCGTGCATAGTGGGAGTTCGCAGTCATTGTCATGGTCGATCTGGCCTTGGACGTTTGGAAGACACCCCACTGTATAGGTTTCGCGCAGGAAGCGCCGAACCGCCCGATCCTCACGCCGACCCTATCGCACGTCCGGATGCGGCACGGGCATACTCCGCACTCATCGAAACAAGGGGGCGGGCATGCTGTATTCGATCCTCTGCTACAACTCCGAAGCCGCGGTCTATTCCTGGAGCCAGCAGGAAGACGACGCCGTCATGGCACGACTCCAGGTGGTGCACGAGAAGCTGGAAAAGGCCGGGAAACTCGGCCCTGCAGTCAGGTTGCTGCCGACCACGACCGCGACCACTCTTATGAAAGGCAGCCAGCCGCCGGCGATCGTCGACGGGCCGTATGCGGAGACGAAAGAGCAGTTGCTCGGCTTCTACGTGGTGGATTGCGAGTCGCAGGAAGAGGCGGAAAATATCGCGCGGGACCTGGAGCGGGCGAACCCCGGCATTGGCGGATACGAGATTCGGCCCGTGCGGATGTTCCTGCCCGGGAGCGGCGTGGCTTGACCGGTTGGCGGTGCGAACGCCATCGCCGCCGCATCCGCAGCACCCGAGTCGCAGTAACGTGCGGCGCCAGAGACTCCAAAAAGAGCCGGCTGACCGTGTCGGCTAGTGGAGCGCTCGCACGTCCTCAGGGCCAGATCGAACAATAACTGCAGGGGGAACACCACCGATGAATGCGAACACTTTGGCCACTCCGGCCACCAAAGGCGTCTGGATCGGCCGAATACTCTCTGGCCTGGCCGTGCTGTTCCTGCTGTTCGACGGCGTCATCAAGTTGATCAAGATTCAGCCCGTCACCGATGCGTTCGCGCAGCTTGGGTTCCCGGATCGGCTGGCGTTCACCATCGGCATTATCAACCTGGTAACGGCCGTGCTTTATGCGATTCCGAAGACGGCCGTTCTGGGCGCCATTCTGCTCACCGCGGTTCTGGGCGGCGCCATCGCCAGTCACGTGCGCGTCGGCGATCCGCTCTTTTCGCACGTGCTTTTTGGCGTCTATCTTGGCCTGTTTGTCTGGGGCGGCCTGTATCTGCGGGACGAGCGTCTGCGCGCGCTCATCCCGTTTCGCAGCTAGTGCGCGGTTTTCGAGCCGCTGGTTGCAAGCCACGAGCCGAACAGGATCAGCAGCAGGCCGACTGCCGATCCCACGCCGAAGTGCTCGTTCAGGATGAGCACGCCGAGTAGCACGGCCACGGCGGGGTTCACATACGTCACCACGGTGGCGCGCGATGCGCCGGCGTGGGAGATAACGTAGGCGAACAGCAGCAGTCCGGCGGCCGTGCACAGGACGCCAAGAATCAAGACGGCACTGATCGCCGACGCGGACGGAACGCTGGCAGGCAATGACATCAAGGCGGGAATGGTCAGCACCACGGCGCCAATCGTGACGCTGGCCGCGACCATTCCGAGCGTGTCCACATCGGAAAGGTAGCGCTGAATGATCAGCGGCCCGGTTGCGTAACCCACCGTTGCCAGCAGGATGCACGCGGCGCCGATCCACTCGTTCCGACTGTGCAACGAATCGATGCCCAGCAGCGCGACCACGCCAACTACGCCCACCAATAGACCGATCAGTCGCTTCCAACCGAGCCTTTCCTTCACGCCGAGAAACGGCGCGAGGATCACCACCATGAGCGGCACCGCCGATAGCAGAATTCCAGCCATCGACGAGCTCACCCAGCTTTCGCCGAGCGCGATCAGATAGAACGGGCCGACGAGTTCTGCGAGCGCGAAGCAAATGATGGCGCCCTGGTGTTGCCGGATGTTGCGCAGGCCGCCGGTTTTCCAGGCCACCGGCAGGAGTACCAGCGCGCCGAACAGCAGGCGGCCCCAGGCTATGCACACGGGCGCCAGTTCGTGAACCGCCTGCTTGATGAAGAAGTAGGGGACGCCCCAGAGCAGACACAGGGCGAGGAAGGCGAGCCAGACGCGGAATGTCATCCGGCCAGTGTATCAATGTGGAGCGGGTGGGCCGCTGATATTGGAATTGATGCTGAGGGGATTGCCCTCAATCGCCGGGCCGCTCGGAGCGACCGGTCGGCGGGCTGCGGGGCCAGGGCTGGCCGGGCTCGAATCGAGCCGGCCAGCCTGTACTACACGTCGATCGCTCCTACCTGGTGGATTCCGACTCGAAACGTATCTTCACGAACGACACGAAATGCGCCAGAAGAAGCGCGCCCGTGGCGACCACCAGAACAATCAAAATTTCCATGACTACTCACTACCTTGCATTGATCAGAATCGGGCTGCCCTGCTGCCGATCGGCCGCTTGGGTTCCCGAGGCGTAATCTAATGGCAAACGGTGGCAATTCAATGACTCATTGACCCTATACGCGTGACTAATTTCTCAGAAAGTAGAATCACTTACGCGGCATGCCTTCTGGTGTGCGCCACCTACCCATTCCGATAGAGGCGAGCGGCAAGAATTTGCCGTCAGTTCGTGAAAGCGGAGCAGCTCGCCGGATCCGGCGCGGGCTTCGAGCGCGTCGCCGCTTGCAAGCGATGGCGCGTATCCAGCACGGCGTCGCGAATCGGCGACGCCGCTGCGGTGGCAACGATCTTCGCGAACTGCTCACGCGCGCGATCGCGGCACCGAGATTCAGGAAAGTCACGGTCAAATTGTTGCGCGCGGCGACGTTGAACGGGTCGATGCGCACTGCCGCCGGAGTACGAGCACCGGTCGAGCTGCCTTCAACGAGTTCCCTTGGCGCGCGTGAAGGTAGACGAGCGGAACCAGAGTTTCAGGCGCGAGACGTCGACTCCTTATACGCCTAAGGCCGATGCGAGCGCAGAAGCTGTTCCAATAAAAAGACAGGTGCCGTTCTGCATCGGCCTGCTCGGCGCACGCGAGTCGCTCTTGATGTCATCGCTCCGGACGAAGGTCTCGATCTCGCCTTCACGTACGAACTCGATGCAACTCAAGACGTTCGCAGGTGTCGTCGAACGGCCACGTCTTTCCCTCACCGAGCTCGGCCTGTACAAACGGCGCTGGGCCTGGGCCCTGTTTGTCGGGTTCATCGTCTTGGGCTTGCTGTGCCAATGAGTGGCGCGGTTCGAAGGGATGGAAGTGAAACACTTAGAAGTCTGCATTTTCTTTGCGGCCGCGCCTGATTACCCGGCGCGCCGCATGTCAGCCGTGCCACGCTCAATGGACGATGCGAGTCGTGCTATGACCAGCCGTTCGTGCGCGTGCGAAGCGAATCGTGTCTGACGTGTCACTCCACAAATCTGTACTTGCACGTGCGGGCAACCGCCGCTGTTCCTGCCGCCACGAAGCAACTCGCGCGTACGGCCTGTCACGCCGAGCACGAAGAGCCTGCGCGCATGGTGCAAACCGACCAGCGCCTCTGCGCCAGCTGTCACGCCGGCGGTGCGACGAGCAGCGCCGTGGCTGGCCGCATTCCGCGCGCCACTGATTTCGTGCTCGGCCAGCCGTGCAGCGCGTGCCATTCATTTCATCTCGAGCGCCAGCCGCTCTGGACCAGGGAGGGAGCGCGTTCCGCTAGCGCTGCACACTGATGCGAAAACCGGGGGTCTTCATTCTCACCGCGTGCGCGGTGCTGTCCGCCTGTGGCGGCGGTGACAGCAGCGGCGACTCACCTGCGGTGTCGCCGGATACCCAGAGCTGCAGCGGCTCTTGCGCCGGTGCCAATAGTTTTCTAACAACCGACGATGTACAGGATGTCATCGCCCGTGCAGTGGCTGAGGCCCAGGCGCGCAACGCGCCGGCAACCATCGCGGTGACAGACCGTGTTGGGAATGTGCTCGCGGTGTTCGCCATGAACGGCGCGCCGACAACCGTCACCATCCAATCTTCGATTTCGCCGGCCGTGGATGGTGGGTTAGAGGGGGTCAACATTGTGCCAGCATCGCTCGCCGCGATCGCGAAGGCGGTGACCGGTTCCTATCTGTCGAGCGAAGGCAATGCCTTCAGCACTCGGACCGCGAGCCAGATCATCCAGGAGCATTTCAATCCGGGTGAAGCACTTGCGGCCAGCGGACCCCTGAGCGGAGTGCAGTTCAGCCAGCTGCCGTGCTCGGATCTGAGTGCGCGATTCGCCGGTGGCGCACCCGATTCCGGCCCCAAACGTTCGCCGCTTGGGTTATCGGCCGATCCGGGTGGCTTGCCGCTCTATAAAGGCGGCACGCCTGTAGGCGCAGTCGGTGTGCTGGCGGATGGCATATATACGCTGGATCAGGTCATCACTGACCGGGACACCGATGTCGATGAGGCGATTGCACTGGCGGCGACATTCAGTCGATCGGCGCCCGATGATCGGCGCGCCGATCGAGTCACCGTCGATGGCAAGACGCTTCGCTTCAGCGACGCGGGGCTGAGCGATCTGCAGGCGCCGACGCGTAGCCCGCCGGCTTTTGCCGTACTCAATGGATCGGCCGGCGTGCTGATGCCGGTCAACGGCTATTTCGCTGGAAACATCGTGGCAGGCACGCCGTTCGGGCAGCCGGCCTCGGGCATTCGGCCCGACACGCTGGACTATCCCGGACTTGATGCGTTCGTGCTGGTCGACCCGGCAAACCTCGAGCGCTTTCGCCCGCGCGCGGGAACTGAGGCCAGTGGGGGTCTCACCGATAGTGAGGTTCGCCAGATTCTGATCGGCGGGCTGCGCACGGCGAATCGGGCGAGGGCGCAGATTCGCAGGCCGACCGGATCAGCTGCGCGAGTGACCGTTTCGGTGGTGGATTCGAGTGGCGTCATTCTTGGCATTGCGAGCACGCGGGATGCGCCGAATTTCGGCATCGACGTGTCGCTGCAGAAGGCGCGCACTGCTGCATTCTTTTCCAGCGCGCAGGCTGCCGCGCAACTCACTGCTTTGCCGGATGCCGTGTATTTGAAGGGTGGGCTCACGGTTCTGCGGAATGAGCCGCTGGGTCAGTATGTGACGGATCTGCGCGCGTTCACTGGCGTGCCGACCATGCTTGCCGACGGCGCTGCTGCGTTCACGTCTCGCGCCATCGGGAACCTGGAGCGCAAGCTGTTCCCCGATGGTGTGGATGGAAGTCCTCCCGGGCCGCTTGCGAAACCGGTCGCCGAATGGAGTGTGTTCTCGACGGGTATTCAGCTCGACCTGGCTTACAACGCCATCGTTCAGCACGTTGGGTTTGTGCTTGGCGTGGCGCCGGATGTGCCAACGAATTGCACCGGTGTGTCGGGGTTCGATTCCGGCTTCATGGTGAGTGGCGCTGTTCCGGGACTTGCGAACGGGTTTCAGATTTTTCCCGGTTCGGCGCCGGTGTATCGGAATCGCACGCTCGTGGGAGCGGTAGGCGTGTCGGGCGATGGAGTGGACCAGGACGACATGATTGCGTTTCTCGGGCTTCAGGATGCGGTGAACCGGGTTGGTACTTTTTCGCAGGCGCCTACCGATATACGTGTTGATCAGCTCGCGCCGCAGGGGGCGCGGCTGCGGTATGTGAGTTGCCCGCAGGCGCCGTTTGTGGATTCGTCGGATGCGGAGCCGTGCCGTGGGCTTTGAATTTTTTGAGGGTTCTCGGGGGAAGAGTTGCCTCACAGTGGCGGCGGTTGTGGCGGGAATCATGGCGGTGCCTTTGGCACGCGCTCAAGCGCCCGCTGAAGAGCTGCCGGCCATTGAGTCATCTCCTGCGCCCGCGCCCGCTCAAGAAATCCTTCCCGATCGCCCGCCGCAGGCGGCATCTCAGGAGCGCTGTCCGCCGCAGTCTGTGGTCGAGTCGCGTCGTCGCAGTCCTTCGGTGGCGCGGTCGCGTGTCGAGCAGCTGACTTGCGATCCGGAAGCCCTGCCGGAGCCTGCGAATCAGTTGCGCGAAGGCGAAGGCCTGCCCGATCGCTGGCGCATGGTTTCGATTCTGGGGTATCGCAAGAACCTGCTCGACCCCTATCACGGCAACAACTGGTTGAAAGGCGACAGTCCGGCATTCGGCGAAGACTGGTTCGTCAACGTGGTCGGCATCTCCGACACCATCGCCGAGCCGCGGCGCTTCCCGACGCCGGTTGCGAACACCGCCAACGACAACCCGACCACCAACGACACAATCGGGGAAGGTGAGCAGATCCTGCTCAACCAGCAATTCGCGCTCGAAGCGGTGCTCTACCGCGGCGATACCGTCTTCAAGCCACCGGACTACGAATTCCGCTTCACACCGGTGTTCAACATTTCCTACCTGCAGGCGCAAGAGAACGGCGTCGTCAAATCCCAGGCGACGTTCGGCAAAACGCGCACCGACACCGCGGTGGGCGTGCAGGCGTTCTTTATCGACAAGCACCTGAGAAACGTCTCCGATCGCTTCGACTTCGACAGCTTCCGTCTCGGCATCCAGCCCTTTACCGCCGACTTCCGCGGCTTCCTCTTCCAGGATAGCGCGCTCGGCGCGCGGCTCTTCGGCACACGAGGCAACAATCGCTATCAGTACAACATTGCCGCGTTCCGTCGCCTCGAGAAAGACACGAACAGCGGGTTGAACGACGTTTTCGAAGCGGACCAGGTGCTGCGCGACGACGATGTGTTCGTCACAAACCTGTATGTGCAGGATTTCCCGGTGCTCGGCTTCACGTCCCAGGGCACCGTGCTCTACAACCGTAATCGGGAAGGCGACGAGATCTTCTACGACGCCAACGGTGTCATCCAGCGCCCGTCTTCGCTGGGCCTCGAACGGGGCAGCGACTACGACGTTTACTACGTCGGCTACAACGGGGACGGCCACTTCGGCGCGTGGAACCTGACAGCAACCGTGTACGGCGCTTTCGGCAAGGTCGACCATGGCGTCTTCGTCGACAGGGAACAGCACATCCGCGCTGAATTCGCAGCCGCGGAACTCTCGCACGACTATTCGTGGGCGCGCGTTCGAGTGTCGGTCGCCTACGGCTCGGCCGATAGCGACCCGTTTGACGACAAGGCGACGGGGTTCGATGCGATTCTCGAGAACCCGCTGTTCGCCGGGGCCGACACCAGTTTTTACATCCGCGAGCCGATCCCGCTCATCGGCGGCGGCAAGGTTGCGCTGTCCGGCCGCAATGCCTTCCTGAACTCGCTGCGTCCCTCGAAGGATGCGGGGCAATCGAACTTCGTCAACCCCGGCCTGCTGCTCGCCGGCGTCGGTGTGGACTTCGATCTCACGCCGACGCTTCGAGTGTCCGGCAACTTCAACTATCTGGGCTTCGTCAACACGACGGTGCTCGAGGTTGCCCGCCAGCAAGGCACGATCGATCGCGCCATCGGGCTCGATACCTCCGTGGCGCTCACCTGGCGGCCGCAGGCGATTCAGAACGTGGTGGGGAGACTGTCGGTGGCGGGCCTGGTGCCCGGCAGCGGCTACAAGGATTTGTTTGGTGACGAATTCGCTTACGCGGTGCTCGGTAATGTCGTACTCACGTACTGAGAAACTCAGGTTCCTGTTCGTGAGTGTCGCTGCGCTGGTCATCGCGCAGTTCACGGTGCTCGCCTTCGCAGAAGAGGAAGAGAAGCCGGTCGATCGGAAGTATGTGACCGCGCCCCCGTCGCCCGAGCGTCAGACGATGGAGGAGGCGGCCCAGAAAAGCGTGGGTTGCCTCTCGTGTCACACGGCAAGCGACCAGCCCACCATGCACACCAACGGCGCGGTGAAGCTGGGTTGCGCGGACTGCCACGGTGGCGACGCCAAGGTGCAATCACCCGGCGGCGATGAGAAGTCCAAGGCCTACGTCGCCGCGCGCGATCGCGCGCACGTGCTGCCGCGATATCCCCATGCCTGGCATTTCCCCTCGAGCGCGAACCCGGAGCGAACGTATTCGCTGCTGAACAAAGAAGCACCGGAATTCATCCGCTTCATCAATCCGGGCGACTACCGGATCGCGCGCGAATCCTGCGGCGCCTGCCACCTGAAGACCATTCAGGCGGCCGAGCGAAGCCTCATGTCGACCAACACCATGTTCTGGGGGGGTGCCTCGTACAACAACGGGCTGCTTCCCAATAAGCAGTATCTGCTGGGCGAGGCTTACACGCGCGAAGGTGAGGCCGCGATACTCGAAGGTCCGCCCACGAACGATGCGGATCGCGCGAAGCACGGCCTCGTCGACAAACTGTATCCGCTGCCGCGTTGGGAGAATCTCGCGCCTGCGGACGTGTTCCGCGTATTCGAGCGAGGTGGCCGCAACCTGGGGAACGTGTTTTCCGAGACGGGCTTGCCCAACGTGCTCGGCAATATCCAGCGTCTCGAGGAGCCCGGCCGGCCGGACCTGAAAGCCTCGAATCGCGGCCCGGGCACCGGTGCGCGCATCGCCGTGCCGATACTCAACATTCACAAGACGCGCCTGAACGACCCGCTCAGCTGGTTCATGGGCACGAACGATCAGCCGGGTGACTATCGATCTTCCGGCTGTACGTCATGCCACGTGGTCTACGCGAACGATCGCGATCCGCGGCACTCCGGTCCGTACGCAATGTTCGGTCACCGTGGCATGAGCGACACGGCGGACCCGACTATTCCGCACAACCAATCGGGGCACCCGATCAAGCACGAGTTCACGCGCTCGATCCCGACCAGCCAGTGCATGATTTGCCACATGCATCAGCCGAACATGTTCGTGAACAGCTTCCTCGGCTACACGATG
>JBDTUL010000138.1:0-12214 GCA_040007735.1 Gammaproteobacteria bacterium
AGCCGACTACTCGAAATTCGGGCCCTCTACTCCTGGCAGCGACGTCGCCCGCTGGAGCCTGTCCGAGTAACAGGTGTCGTAGCGAGGGGCGGCCGCAGTAGACGGCTATTGCTCGGACAGGCTCCTAGTTCTTCGGCTGGGCGCCCGCCTTCTGCTCCACCGTGACGCTGCCCATGGCCTTGATCGTGGAGTCCTTGCGGGTCGTGGTGGACGTGCTCTCGGAAGTCGAGGACCCCCCGCCCCCGGCCGCAGCACTGGGGCTCGCGCCCTTGCTACCCGAGGCCGATACCGAGGCGCTGAACGACTCCGACTGTGACTCGCTGGTGCTCACCGCGGCCTTGGCATCGACCTTGCCGCCGGCGCTGATCTTCGCATCTTTCCCGGCTGACAGATCCGCCCCTTCAAGCGTGACGTCCTTGCCAGACTTCACGGTGAGGTTCCCACCGGTATTCACTGTTCCAGTCACCGCCTGCGAAGACGATGAGCTCTGAGACGACGTGTCCAGCGAACCGGAGACACCGCCGGAGCCCTTGCCGGCGCTCACTGAGCCCTTGGCGTCAAAGGTCGAGCCGCTCGAGCGGGCCGTGTCCCGAGCCGCGTCCAGCTTCACGTTGCCGCCGGCATCGATCGTGGTGTCGCCCTTCGAATCGACCTGCGTGCCCTCGAGACGAGTGTCGCCGCTAGTGCGCACGTTTAGGCTACCGCCGGTCTTCACCGTGCCGACCACCGCCGTGGAGCTCGCACTCTGAGACTCGCTGGTGCCGTATTCACCGGAGATCTTTCCACCCGGTTTGCCGGATGCATCGATCTCGCCGCGTACCGCCGCTTCGATATGCGTGCCGCTCGCCGTGGAGCTGGTGGTGTCCTGAGCCGCCTTCATGTTCAGGTTCTTCGCGGAGATATCCGTGTCGCCGCCGCTCTCGAGCCGGGTGCCTTCGAGCGTGGTGTCATTTTTCGAAGAGCTGGAAATCTTGCCGCCCGCCTTGATGCGGCTCGTCACCGCCTGACTGCTGGAGCTGGAGGCGCTGTTATCGTCGTTCGTATATTTCGCAGTGTTGCCCACAGTCGGCCCACCGGATGCAGCCGAGGCACCGGCGCTGCTGCCCTTCTTCGCATCATCGATGGCGTTGCCGACACCGTAGTCGATGCTCGGACCAACAGATACTTTCTCGGTGTGGCTGCTGATGGTCGACGTGGCGGTGTTTTCCGCCGCGCGGCTGTCGATGACGGTGGCGCTCTGGATGACGTCGCCGCCCGCATCGATCTGCGTGCCGACGTCCTTGAGGGTGCCGGTCGCTTTGCGGGTGACATTGCCGCCAGCCTTCAGCGTGGAAGTGCGCGCCGTGCTGGTGGTGTCCACCTTGTCCGAAGTGGTGGTTTCGCGGGATAGATCCCAACCCACACTGTTCGCATCTGCATGCCCGCCCAGACCGAGACTCTCCTTCTCGGTATGAGTCGCGTCGAGCGTGGTGTCGGCGCCGGCCAGGACGTTGATGTCCTTTCCGGTGACGTCGATATTGCCGCCTGCGGCAACGTCCGAACCCTTTATCGTCACCGTGCGGCCGGCATTCAGCGCGGCATTGCCGCCCGCCGTCACCGTCGAACCCACATTGGTTCCGGTGACCTTGAGGTTCGTGGTCCTCTCGTGGTCGAGGTTGACGCTGTCGCTGTCAGAGCTGATGGAGGCCGACTCGGTCTCGGTCTGCACCGACCGCGTGTCCGTGCGATCGACGACGTTCACATCGCGAGCGGCATCGATCGAGGCATCACCGCCGGCGGTGACGTTGCTTCCGCCGAGCGTTACGTCGTTGCCACTCTTGATCTTGACGTTGCCACCGGCGCTTACGTTGGAGCCGATCTGATTCACGGTCTCGACGGTGGTCTTCGTGGACGAGTGTGAGCCGAAGCTGCTGCTGTACGACCGGGTGGTGTCTCGCTCAGTGTCCTGAACGGTATCCAGCACAACGTCCCGACCCGCGGTGATGTCGGCGTTGCCGCCGGCCGCCAGCGACCCGCCCTTCACTACGATGTCTTTGCTTGCGTCCAGCGAGAGGCCGCGCGTTGCCGAGATGGTGCCCGTCTTGCCGATGATGGTGTTGGTCGAGTCCGTGCCGACGATTGTCCTCGTCTCGGTTTCGTTGCGGATGCTGCCGTTCTTCGACGTCAGTGAAACATCGCCGCCGGTAATCGTTCCACTGCGGTTGACGATGTCGCCCGTCGTGGTCGCGTTCAGCTTGTCATCCGCGCGGATCGTGCCGCCGGTGTTGACCAGGCCCTGCCCGTTGAAATTGATGTTGGTCGCGTGGATCACGGCGCCGGATTCAACCTCCGCGCGAGTGGAGCTTGCGAGGTACACAACCGGCACCAGAACCTTCTCGCCACGCACCTCCTGCTCCACCATCCAGACGAGATCGTGCTGGAGATTACTCACCTGCTCAGAGGTGAGCGGCTTGCCAAACACGAGGCCGAGCGAGGTGGATTGCCCCGCGCCGGCATCCATCAGCGCCAGCATCTGGTCTTTCTCGCTGGCGTAGCCCGAGAGAATGTTGCGACCGGTCTGCGCGATGAGCTGATCGCGAACCAGCTTCGCTTCGTAGTTCGCATCGCCCAGCCGCTTCTCGAGCGTATCGACGTTGTAGCCGAGCAGACGCGCCAGATAGTCGGAGCCGAATGCGCCATCCGCGCCGTAGAGCGGGTTTGTCTCGATGAGATAGCGTGACTTGGGATCGACGCTGGTGACGAAGCGGCCGTTCGGGTTGGTGGGCAGTGAGATGGCCAGCGTCGCGCCGGAAACACCCGTGGCGACACTGATGCCGCCCACTGTGCTCGCTCCACCAACACTATTAGCGCTGGTGGGTGTGGACGCCGTGAGGTAGGAAGCCGGCGAGCCGAGGTTTTCGGTGTTCGGTAGCGTCGACCCGACGTTGTTCACCTGCAAGCCGTTCTGGAAGTTCAGCTGGCCCGCGAAGATGCCCGCGCCGAGGTTCGCCGGCACCGGCAGGCTGTGACGCCCCGTTTCATAGTAGTACTGGCTCGAGGTGGGGTACGGATTGCCTGAGGCGGCCGGATCGCCGGGCAGGTAGATCTGCGGGGTGCCCTCGATGTACCACTGGTAGCTGTGTGACGATGACGAATAAGCGTGCCGGTAAGTCCAGTCGAACTTCAGATCCACCGCATCCAGGTGCAGGTCCTCATTCGTGAAGGTGCCGGTGCCGGATACGTTCATGATGGGCGCGGCGAGCAGACCCGTCTGGTTGTGCCCGGTACCCGCGCCGATAGTTATGTTGAGCACCGAACCCGCGATGATCTGCGGCTTTTTCAGCGTGGCCGGGTTGATGAGGTAGTACTCCTGGGTGCCCGCCGTCGCGCTCCAGTAGTCGTACTCGGCGTAGTTCGCATCGTTGCCACCGCACGGGTTGAGCGCATTCGACTCGTGGCACACATAGCCCTGGTAGTCAGGGCCGGTAGTGTAGGAAATGGCGGTGCCAACCACGGCCGCGCGGCTGTAGCCCGACAGATTGTTGAACGCGGTGGTCGTGTTCAGCGTGGCCGTGCCATCGACTATGACCGTGTTGTAGTTGGTGAACGTTCCGGCGTTCACCAACAGGTTGCCCGCGTCCACGGTGCCGGTGAGCGTGTTCGTGAACGTCTGGCCCGTGGCCGTTGCGTTGAGTTGACTGGCGCCGTACAGCGCGCCTGCGTTGTCGATGCCACCGCTGGTTGATGTGAGTGACAGCGTGGCGAGCGATGAAATTCCGCCGGTGCCGGTGTTCTGAAGCGTGCCGCCCGTGATCGAGAGAGCACCGTTGCCGTGAATGGCACCCTCATTGATGAGGTCGCCGGCGATGTTGAGTGTGCCGGCGCCCGTGCCCGTGGTCGAAGTCATGATCAGCGCCGCAGAGCCGGAGTTCAGCAGCGAGCCGGCCGTGATGGCAGCGCCGTTCACCGCCTGAAGCGTGCCCGTGTTCGTCAGGGTCGGCGCTTGCAGTGTGAGCGTGTTGCCGGCGAGCACCTTGCCGCCGTTCGAAAGCGCGTGAGCCGCCGTCAAGGCAATATCGTTCGCCGCCTGCAACGTGCCTGCGTTAGTGACATCGGCGCTGGCCAGCACGAGCTTGCCGCCGGCCACCACATTACCCGCCGCCTGGTTATCGAACGAGCCACCATTGATCGTCGTATCGGTTGCCGACTGCAGCGTGCCGCTGTTCTGGACGTTCGGCGTGTTCAGCATGAGCGCCGTTCCGGCCAATACCTTGCCCTGGTTACGCAGCACGCCGGCAGAAATCGTTGCTCCCGCCACGGCTTGCAGCGTGCCCGCATTCGTCAGATCGGCGGCGGTCACTGTGAGCGTATCGCCGGCCAGCACATCGGCGTTGTTCGTGAGGGTATTCGTCGAGCCCATCGCGACATTGCGGGTGGCCTGCAGGGTGCCATCGTTCACCAGATCACCGGCGTACACAGTGATGTCGCGGCCCGCCAGCACCTTGCCACTGTTCTGCAGTGAGGTCGCCGAGAGGAAGCTATCCGTCGCCGCTTGCAGCGTGCCCGCATTCACCGCAGCGCCGGCGCTCAACGTGAGGACGCCGCCTGCCAGCACCTTGCCCTGATTGGCGAATGAATCGGTGGCGGCGACTGTGGCGTCCTCACCCGCCTGCAGGGTGCCGCTGTTCACGACGCTGGATCTGCCCACGCCAAGTGTGCGGCCTGCCAGCAGGTCGCCAGAGTTCTCGAGCGCCACGCTGGACAGCAACAGGTCACGGCCCGCAAGCACGCCATTGCCAGCCGTGCCGGCAACGATGACTTTGCCCAGCGACCCGAGTGTGATGTCGCCCGGCGATTGAACACTCGCCGTACCGAGATCGAGATCGCCTTGCATCGCCGCCAGCGTCACGGCCTCGCCATACAGCCGCGTGCCAGTGCCCAAACTGAGACTGCCAACGAACCCGTTCAGAATGCCGGCGGAGCCCCAGACGGCGCCGTCGATCGACGCATCGCGCTGAGCGAGGAGTGTCACCTGGTTGCCGAAGCGCATCGACTGCGATTGCGAGCTGTCGTGCAACGTGAGGGCGGAGACAGTCAGCTGGTTATTGGCCGTCAGGGCGCCATTGAAGAGGCTGAGCCCCGCGTTACCGGCATCCAGCAACAGGTCGTGGCCTGCGCCGAGTGAGGGAAGCGCCGTGCCGGAGGCGCTGGCCGCACCAAAGGTGATGCCATCGGCGCCAGCGATCGCATCCCCGTAGTAGCGCACGCTCAGGTCGCGCTGCGCGCTCATCGCGCCTTTGAGCTCGATCTTGCCGTTTGAATCGATGCTGAAATCATCACCCGTCGCCGCCACGTCACCGAGTGCGCGCACGCCTACGCCGGCTTCGGTGGCGATGATACGAATGCGGTCCGCGTATATGCCGCCCAGTGCGGTCGAATCGAACGCGTATCCCGACGCAGCCGACGCTCCGGCAATCGGTGTCGCCGAGCCGGATTCGTAGTCCCAGTCATTCGTGCCCGTAACCACGGACAGCGTATGCGCGTTGATCTGCCCATCCACCTTGAGTGAACGGCTGACGATGTCGAAGTAGTTCTGCCCGGCCGCGTTCAGCCCGGCACCCGAGATCAGGACGCCGCCGCCGTTCACTGAGAATCCGTTGAGCTCGCCGCCCGTACCGAAGTTCGGCGTACCAGTGGTGAGCGCCACCCGATCGGTATTGACGAAGCCGCAACCACTGCACGTGATGCCGAACGGATTCGCAACGATGACGTCGGCCTTGCCGCCCAGCACTTCGGTGAATCCCGCGAGCACGCTGCGATTCGGGCTCACCACCTCATTGAGGATGATCTTCGCCTGCGACGCCAGGTTTAGGTTCGCAAGCGTTGCGCCCGCGAGCTGCGACTGGCGCGACACCTGGCTCACATCGCCGTTGTTCAGCACCAGACCGCGCGAGTCCACATTGAACTGCGTGTACTGGTTGTGCGATACGCCGGCGGCATTCGGGTTGGCGATGTTGACCACCGGCACGCCATTCGGTGCGACGTACACCTGGGTGTTCGTGTTCGCGGCAACAGCACCCGCGGGCGTCTCGGCAAAGGCCGCCGTCGGAGTCATTGTCACGACGTGAACGACCACGATCGCGATAGTGGGCAGGCGCATAGGGTTTCGATTGCTCATAGGGGTGTATCCGTTCACAGCGACATCGAGAATCGGAAGTAGGTCTGGCTGCTTTCGCGCGTCATGAACGAAGGCACGTGTACCGGCCGGCTGTTGAACAGTTCCACGGTCGTCGAACCGCTGCTGAGGCTGAGCCCGGCGGCGGCGCCGGAGACCGCGCCTTCCGGCGTGCCGGTGCCGCCCTCGCGCATGCGTGTGCGGCCATAGTCCAGCGCGAGGTAGGGCCTCAGTACGCCCTGGAACGCCGTGCCCCAGTTGAGTCGCTGGCGAACCGCCAACTCGTTGCGCCAGACGAACCCGTTGTCGCCCGTCAGCGAGGTCTGGTCGAACCCGCGCACCGAGTAGATGCCACCGGCCAGAACCTGCTCACTGCCGTACAACGCCGTTTGCGCGCGCTGCCCAGACAATGTGCTGCCAAAACTGGCATCGAGCCCCGCGGCCCGGAACGGCAGTGAGTAGCTGGCGCTGTAATTCAGCCGCCGGAATTGCGCGCGAGGTGCGTCCGGGGCGAGGCCGTCCGCATCGTCGAGGGCGCCGAACGCTTTCAGGCCCCATGAATAGCCACTCTCCAGAGTCACTACACCGCCGAGAAGGCCGGTGGTGTAGTTGAGGCTCGTATCCGCAACCGTGAGATTGCGGCTGCTGACGATCAGAAACTGACCGGCGAGATAGTTGCGCGAGGCTTTGGTCGTAACGCCCGCGGAAAACGTGATGCGGTTCGAGCGGCTCCGATGCAAAACATCTTCGAAACGCGCCGAAACGATTTCGGAGCTGCCTTCCGTGTCCACCTTGTCGCCGCTGCCCGTGCGCAACAGGGTGTTGTAGTCCGAGCGGCTATAGGAAAGTGAGGTCGTGCTGTACCCATAGGGGACGAGGTACACGAAACTTCCGAGCTGCGACTGCCGCGAGGCCGAGTTCAACGGCAGCGACTGTCGATACGTCAGGTTCGCGTAGTCGTTCAGCCCGAAGGGGCTGTCGAGCGAACCGCTGAGGCCCGCCTGACTCCGGCCGGTGGTCTCCTGCCCCATGCTGTCGAGCGTGGCGCCGAAGTGGAACGCGCGCTGGGATTCGTTGTGGATGACGATGCGGCTGGCGCCGGGCGCATCCCCCGGCTCGATGTCCACCGTGGCGTGATTGGATTGCAGCCGGTTGATCTGATCCAGCCCCTGCTCGAGGTCGCGCAGGTTCAGGGGTTGTCCTTCCACACCCGGCAGCGCGCTGCCGAGGGACACGCGACCCGAGAACTTGCCGGAGAGCGACATCTTCTCGACGACACCTTCCACCACCATCACCGAGAGCTTTCCTCCCGAGAGGTCCTGCTCCGGCAAGTAAACGCGCGTGGTCACATAGCCGCGGCGAATGTAACTGTTCGTGATTTCCGCCAGCAGTTGTTCGATGTCGTGAACACGCAGGCAACGAGCGGAATAAGCCTTGGTAATGCGCGTGCGCTCGGTCGCGGGCAGGTTGGGCGCGCTCGCGATGGCCACTTCCCGGATATCCCGGCACGGGCCGCCGTTATCCGCACCCGCGGCGGTCTCGGTGGCCTCCAGCGTAGACTTCGGCGCCGGCAAGTTCCGGCGCTGCTGCTCGATCTGCTGCTCCTGTTGTTCCTGCTGTTCGCGCTGGATTCGCTCGGCCGCGCGGTCCGCATCGGGCGGCGCCTGCGCCTGCGCCGGGGTAGTCACCCAAGACAGTCCGACCGATGCGAAAAGCCCTATCAAGGCTCGCGAGGGGGTTAAAGTGCGCATTGTCAAAGGTCGTCCATGTCGTTGTATTCGCACCATGACAGCCCCCCTCCCCGCTGCCATCTGTACGGAAGTATGGGTTGTGCCTTAATACGGACAGGACTAGCGTGCAACGTGTGCAGTTTCACAGTTCAGTAGAGGCCGAACAGGCCCGCTATCTCCATCGAACGGTGCCGACCGCGGGCATCGGCAGCCTCGTGATTTCCTCGCTGGTCGTGGTGGTGTTTCGCTCCGTCGTATCCGAGCGCGCGCTCTACGCGTGGCTCGGCGCAATCCTGTTGCTGACGGTGCTGCGGATGGTCGTGTGGTCGCGGTTTCGCGGCTCGGATTTCGCGGTCACGGGACGCACGTGGCTACGGCATGCGGCGCTCGCCTCGTTCATTTCCGGCGTGCTGTGGGGGATGGGCTCGCTGTTTCTGTTCCCGCCGGGCCAGCTCGTCTATCAGTTCACCTTCATGATCGCGCTGGTGATGATGGCGGTGGCGGCCATGTTCAGCTATGCCCCGCACTTCCCCACCTACTTCGCGTACATCATCCCGTCGCTGTTGCCGGGAATCATTGCGCTGCTGATGCAGGGCGCGCCTCAGCAGCAAGGCATGGGCGTCGGGCTGCTGGTGATGTGCGGAGTCATCCTGTGGTCCGTGCGCAGCTTCAATCGCATGTTCCTGGAATCGATGCGGCTGCGTTTCGAGAACCTGGAGCTGGTGGCGCAGCTCACCGTGCAGAAAGACGCGGCGGAATCCGCCAATCTCGCCAAATCCCGCTTCCTGGCGGCGGCGAGCCACGACCTGCGGCAGCCGATCCATGCACTGAATCTGTATCTCGGCGCGTTCGCGCAGCTGGAGCTGCCACGCCGGGCCGGCTCACTGCTCGGCAAGGTGCGCCAGTGCGCCCAGATAATGGACGAGATGTTTCGCACGCTGCTGGACATCTCGAAGCTCGACGCTGGCGCCATCAAGCCTCAGGTCAGCGTGTTTGCGCTGGCGCCGCTGTTCGCGCGGGCGCGGCTGGAGTTCGAGCCGCAGGCGCGTGCGAAAGGCATCGAGCTGCGAGTGAAGCGATGCTCCTTTTACGTGCGCAGCGACCCGGCACTGGTGGAGCGCATCCTGCGCAATCTCATCTCGAATGCCATTCGGTATACCGAGCGGGGCCGAGTGGTCGTGGGGTGCCGCCCTTACCGGGGTGCGCTTCGCCTCTGCAGCTACGACACGGGGCTCGGTATCGAACCGCGCGAGCATTCGCTGGTGTTCGAAGAGTTCTACCAGGTGAGCAATCGGGAGCGGGATCGCTCGAAGGGGCTGGGCCTGGGGCTCGCTATCGTCGAGCGACTGGCGAAGCTTCTGCAATCTCCCATCACGCTGGTCTCACGCCCCGGTCACGGCAGCCTGTTCGCGTTCGAGCTGCAGAAAGCCGCACAAGTGGATGCGCCCCCAGTGCGCCTCGCTCGCCGCAGTGGTGACAGCCGCGACCTTGCCGGTACGCTGGTAGTGGTGGTGGACGACGAGGAGCTGATTCTGGATGCCGCGCAGACGCTGCTCGAGCAATGGGGTTGCACGGTGGTTGCCGCACCCTCCGGCAGAGAGGCATTGCAGAAGCTGGTGGCGAGCACCCGTCCGCCTGATTTACTCATCTGCGACTACCGGCTGCGCGACGACGAAACGGGCCTGAGCGTGGTGGCGGCCTTACGCAACGAGTTCAATGCCGATATCCCCGCGCTGCTGCTCACCGGCGAGACGGACCCGGAGCAGATCCGCAAGATCACCGCGAGCGGCATCGCCCTTCTGCACAAGCCGCTGCGTGAGGACGAATTGAACGATGCCATTCGCGCACTCTGCGCGCCGCGGGCAGCGCTGCAGGGCTAGGCCCTGTCTCGCTAGTAGGCGATAGCGGTTAGTTTGCGGCGGACTGCGGCAGCAACGACAGGCCCCGCGCGGTTTGCATGGCTTGCGTGCGGTTGGCTACGTTCAATGCCCGGAAGATGGACGACACGTGCATTTTCACCGTGACTTCCGCCAGCCCGAGACGCAGGCCGATCTCTTTGTTCGGCAGATGCAGCTGCGCCAGGATTTCTAACTGGCGCGGCGTCAGCAGCGAATGCTCGCCCGCTTCCAGCGCACCCGCCCCGGCCGGCGTCACCCATTCGGGCCCGGAGAAATCCCCCGCCAGCACGCGCTGAATGGCTTCCGCCATCACTTCGGTGCTGACCGCCTTGGAAATGAATTGTTTCGCGCCGGCGCGGAGTGCGGCGGTGGCATCCCTGCGCTCTTCGGAGGCCGACACCGCGATGATGGCTGCCGCC
The DNA here is from genome assembly GCA_040007735.1 of Gammaproteobacteria bacterium. Classification (GTDB taxonomy): domain Bacteria; phylum Pseudomonadota; class Gammaproteobacteria; order Steroidobacterales; family Steroidobacteraceae; genus JADGHX01. The sequence continues at coordinate 10,202 of JBDTUL010000138.1, forward strand.
GGAAACCGCCGCAGCACCGCGGTGATCGCCTCAGTCCCGCTCATTCCGGGCAGGGCAAAATCCAGCAACACCAGCCGCAAGTCAGGCAACCCTTCGGCGACTCGCAGCCCCTCTTCCGCCGTGCTCGCCGCCTTGACGCTGCCCTCGGTGAGCACGGTTCTCAGCAGCTGCACGAGCGCGTCCCGATACAGCGGGTGATCGTCGATGATGAGTGCGCAGCCGGACATAGCCGCATAGTTTGATCCGAATGGCGCCCCGGTTCAGCAATTTTTTTTCGGCTCCCAGGCGAGCGAACGGCCCCGTCACTCAATGGCCGAATTCGTACTTGAACTCGAGCCCGTAGGTATCCGGCTGCGAGGGCGACCCCAGGTCGACTCCGGGAGCGCCGAAGCGCACGGAATTGAAATCCTGCCAGTAGAACTCGTCGAGCAGGTTCCGGCCCCACGCGGTGACAGTCCAGTTCGCGCCGCTCACCGACACGCGCAGGTCCAGCATGTTCACCGGGTCGCGCACGTCGATATTGTCGGGGTGCCAGTAACGCTTGCCCCAGCGAGAGTAGTCCGCTCTCACACGACCCGTGAGCGAGCCCAGAGGAAATTCATATTGCGATCCCACTGAGAGGCTCGACTTCTGCGTCTTTGGCGTTCGATTACCCCGTGCGGCCGGTACCGTCAATGCCGGGTCGAACTCCTTGATATCGGAATCGAGCAAGCCCAGCGAGGTGTAGACCGATAGTCCGCGTGTGACTTGCGCCTGCACTTCGAGCTCTGCGCCCATCAGCTCCACTTTCGACAGGTTGTCGATAACCTGACTTCCGCCCGCATTGAAGTCGACGTAGAAGAACTGATAGTCATCGCTCGTGGAGCGAAAAACCGCAGCGTTCACACGCAAACGCCGATCGAGCCACGTGGTCTTGTAGCCCACCTCGTAGTTATCGAGTGTCTCCGCCTTGAAGGGCCTGCCGCCGATGCCGTTGAAGCCGCCGGAGCGGAACCCCGTGCCGTAGCTCACGTAGCCGAGCTGGTCGTCCGTGAACTTGTGGGACAACACGACGCGCGGCTGCACCTTGTCGAAACTGAGGTTGCGCGTGGCTCCGCCGGGAACGCTGATATCCGTCTGCTGGCGCTCGTCTTTGTCGTAGCGCGCGGAGACGCCCAGCGTCGTGCGCTTCGTGAAATCGTAGTCCACTTGCGCGAACAGCGAATAGGCGTCGTTGTCGTTGGACTCATTGCTATAGATGACCCGGATCGGTGCAAGGGTCGGGATCAGGAAATTCCCGATGGTCTGCAGGTCGCGTTTCGTATTGATGTAGAACGCGCCAGCGATCCAGCGTAACGCCCGATCATCCGGCGACGTGAAGCGCAACTCCTGGCTGAACAGCTTCACGTCCAGGTCCTGACGCTGGTCGGCTTGCGGCCCCAGCCCAAAGATGCCGGCGGGGCAATCCACCGGATTACAGAAGTCGAGGTCGCCGAAGTAGTTCTCGGTGAGATCGGTGTACGCGGAGATAGACGTGAACGTGCCCGCCTCCGAGCGCCAGTCCACCTTCACCGCACCGTCGGAAATCCTGCGTGCGCTCGAACCCAAGATGTCGGACCGCGGCAGCACTTCGAGATTGGCGTTACCGGGCGCGCCCGGGCTCATCGAGGAATCCATCACGGCGCCGCCGTCGAGGTTCGAATAGGACGCGCGCACATCGATGCTCAGCGCCTCGGTCGGCTTGAACAGCAACCGGCCGCGCAGGTCCTTCGACGTGAAGAAATCCACGTTCTGGCCGAGGAATACATTCTTCACGTTGCCATCGGTGTCGGAGTACGCGCCGGAAAGCCGGAACAGCACCTTGTCCGCGACGATCGGGCCGGAGATGGCGGCGCTCGCCGTGCGCAGATCCCCGGAACCCAGGCCCGCCTGTACCCAGCCCTGGAAATCATTCGAAGGCGCCTTGGTCACGATGTTGACGGCGCCACCGATGGCGTTGCGCCCGTAGAGAGCACCTTGCGGGCCCTTCAGTAC